>DYQJ01000010.1 GCA_020719345.1 Draconibacterium orientale
AAAATAAAATAAATAGCGTGTTTAGTCACCATTATTTTACGCTATCAAATTTTTAGGTATCGAGCCATGGGAGAATTTAAACAGACGCGGCATCTGTGGTTTTTGTAGAACGAAATGGAATAAGAAAAATTAAAAATACTGTTTATATGCGAGAAAGAAATAGTTTAGAGAATATTGTCGTAGAAGAAGTGGAAGTAAATGAATTTGGCGAGGAGATAAAAACACAAAGAACTATCAATCCGTATTTGATAGGACTTGGTAGCAGCGCGCTTATCTTGTCGGGTATTGTTTTCAGTAACAATACAGTATCTGCGAATGACGAGATAGAATTTATAGATATTGGCGATTTGACCAATGAGGTTGCCGACAATAGTTTTTCGGAAGATATAGTAACAATAAATTTAGATATTCAAGATACTGATAATCAGAGTATCAGCACTGTTTTTGATATTAATACCGCACCCGTTTTGGGCGCCGGAAAAATAGATAATTCCATGACTTTTGCCGAGGCATTTTCTACTGCACGTCAGGAGCTGGGAGCAGGAGGAGTCTTTGTGTGGAATGGAAATTTATATAATACTTTTTATGCCGAGGAATTAGACATCAATGGAAATCCTACAATAGAATATAATCAGTTAGAATCTAATAATTTGTACGAAGTGTTGTCCACCGAAGTAACCACCGGGACAGTAGTAACCGACACCACTTCCGATATAATAAATTCAGAAATGGAAGAAATGGAAGAAATTGAAGTAGACGAAATTGATGTTCAAGAAATTGTTTTAGACGATAACACAAATCCCGATGAATTTCTCAATTATGATGATGCCGCTAACAACACTTGTGATAATATCTCCCAGAGCGAAATGGATAGTTTTGATGATTTTGAGTCTATTTAACCAAAAAAAAATTTAAAAATATGAATGTAGCATGTGGTAATTGCAAAAAAATAATTCCTATACCGGATGATAAAGTGCCTCAAAATAAAGATAGAGCCAAAATAATTTGTCCGCATTGCAAAAAAATAGTGGTTTTTGATATTCCAGCCATTGATAGTACGGTGATAATAAATCCGAATATCAAAAAAGACCATAGTGTATATTTAACCGATATTTCGAATGGGAATCAGTATTTATTGAAAATAGGAAAAAATACAATTGGACGCAGCTCCGATATTTGCATATCTAACGAAGATAATTTTATCAGTCGTAAACATTGCACCATTGAAGTAATAGAGAAGAATGGTGTGTTGACAATTATTTTATCTGACGAGTTTCCAAGTCGCAACGGCACTTTCTATCATGACAAAAGATTAGAACTCACTGACAAATTAGTCTTAAAAGATGGCGAACAAATACGAATCGGTAGAACATATTTTATGATAAATTTTAAATAAATTTGGCATCTTTAGTAAAATTTAAAAAATAACTTCGGAATTTATAATTTACAACAACTTGATATTCAAGTAAGAGCCAAATTATAATTCTTAATTTATAATTTATAATTTATAATTTATAATTTACTTATCTTTGCGAAACGATGCGTGAAATATAATTATTGATAATCAAAACAATCAATCAATAAAAGTCATAAGCATGAACCATATACAAAAATATATTAACGCATTACAAAATATTGACCTCTCGCAAACAACTGAACTATCTTTACGATTTGAATTGAAAACTCTGCTCAAAGATATATCTGACAGACAGATAGATATTTTGCACGAAGGGAAGCACCACGAAAAATTCGGCGCCCCGGACTTTAAAATATCCGACAAAAAAGGAATTATCGGTTATGTAGAGACAAAAAAAATAGGTGAAAACTTAGACAAAATTATTAATAGCGAACAAATAAAAAAATATATACTACTTTCAGATAATATATTATTAACCAATTATCTCAATTTCATCTGGATACGAAAAGGCAAAATTGAACTGCAAGAAGAAATATGCAATCTCCAAACTTTAAAAAATTCGCTTAAAACGGAGACAGTAGAAAAATTGAACCATCTTATCTGCCAATTTCTAAAAGAAAATCCGGTCGGAATAAGTAATACCAAAATACTTGCACACGCACTCGCATCACGCACCAAAATATTAAAAGACTTTTTAACGGAAACAATACAAAATCAATTAGATAACAACGAGCCAAGTCCTCTTACAGGATTGTACAACACGTTCAAAAATTCTATCTCCTCCGATTTAACCGTCTCCGAATTTTCCGATGCTTTTGCACAAATGCTAAGCTACGGCATTTTCCTCGCCAAACTCAATGCCGACAATAAGGAAATTAATTTGTTCACTGCCAAACAATTTATCCCGAAATCTTTTGAATTAATTCACGAGTTAGTCGGATTTATTGATAACTTAGAAGACGAAATTTATGTCAACACTCGTTGGATTGTAGAAGAAATTATTACAATACTCAACAATATTGATGTTCCGGCTATTCAAGAAAGTCTTTCTTTCAATAAAAATAAACCTTCTGAAAACTCCGAAAGTTCCGAAAATCACAATGCCGACCCATTTTTATATTTTTACGAAGAGTTTTTAGCCGTTTACGATGCCAAATTGCGCAAATCTAAGGGAGTATATTATACGCCACCCGAAATAGTAAATTTCATTATCCGAGCAGCCGGAGAATTACTGGAAAAAGAATTTGGTATTACTCAACAATTTGCCGACAGTAAACAAGTTACCGTTCTTGATTTTGCGACCGGAACTGGAACTTTTATATTAGAAATATTGAAACAGATTTTAGATAGCATTCCCGCGAACTCAACTAAACGAGAGATAATTATTAAAGAACATATATTGAAAAATATTTACGGATTTGAGTATCTAATTGCGCCATACACTATTGCACATCTAAAACTCTCCCAATTTCTAAAAGACAACAACTACGAACTGCTACCTAAAGAACGAATACAAATTTATCTTACCAACACTATAGAACCGCTTAAAACACAATACAATGCCTTTGTTAAAGCACTCTCTAAAGAAGGCGAGACAGCACAAAAAATCAAAGAAAAACCTATTTTAGTTATCACTGGAAATCCGCCATATTCAAATTCTTCTACAAATAAAAGTCCATTTATTCTTAATTTATTAGACGACTATAAAAAAGGATTGAACGAACAAAAAATAAATCTGGACGACGACTATATTAAATTCATCGGAACTGTAATTTTTCCAGTGATAATACTTATAAACCTTATATGTTCTTATATGCCTTATATGGTTCAAAAAATTTATCACTTAAAAATTTACACTACCAAATCGTATAGTAAAACTATACGTATTTGATGTAATATCGCCGTAAAATCTAATATGCTCGTTCTCCGTATTTTTGTCATTTATCAAGTCTAAATGATGTCTGTCTAAACCTTTTTGGAAATCATTATATGCTTCTATATGCACTAATTGTAATGGAAATTTATTAGTTATCAATAAGATGCGGTTATATACATTTTCCCAATCTTTGGCAGATATTTTTGAGTATTTTAAAAATATTTGTATCATAATTTTAATCTTTGGGGGTTATAAATTTCTATCTTATTCACAAAAACCGATAGAAAGACAGAAACAGTAACTTATATAAGTTATTTTTTATGTTTCTATCTTTCTATGTAGTTAAAAATAAGTTTGTCTATATTATGAATTATTTATTTAAAGTCATATTATTTAAAGTTAGATGTCGCTTCTTTTTACTTTCGTATATGTCGGAGATAGTTACTTGTATGCCTGTTTCTTCCACTCCTCCAAAGTAAGGATTTATAGCCGTTCCGAAGACTTTAAAAGTAGGCGATAGATTCATGTACGAATTTAAAAGTGGCGGTATTACTTCGCCCAGTTCGCGTACTTTAATAGATAAATTTCTATAATCTTCTCTAAAATTATTTCCGGTGAACTCTACCTTCAGCTCGTTCACATCGGTTTGCAACTGCAATGCGTGGAAAGGACGGAACAGGTTTTTGTCATCATGAAAGTATAATTCTAAGAAATATAAAATCAAATCTCGTGCTTTTATATTGTAAGTTGTGTACATTGTTACCTTCCCAAAAAAGTACTTCAAGTGAGGAGTTCTTTCAAGAAGCGCTCCCAGTCCGTCCCACAGATTATCCAAAGCAAAGACGGCTTGTCTATCCGCTTTGATGGCTTGAAATCGAGGTTGGACAAAAGACCTTCCTAACTCTATCGTATATGGTAGATAATTTTTTATAAACTCTTCGGACATGTTAAAAAGTCGTGTAGTTGCTAATTCTATTTTCCCATCGGCATCATAGTTTAGATTTTTACAGTCAAAATAACGGTATCCTCCGAGAATTTCTTGTATCTTAGGATCCCAAACTATAAGCTGTTTGTAAGGATTCTGATGTGTGTCAAATTTGTCTATGTCCACATCTTTTCCTGTTCCGCCTCCTGCTCCTCTAAATGCTACCTCGCGCAGACGTCCTATCTCTAACATAACATTTGGCGAATCATGATAATCAACAATATATATGTGATTATTTCCATAATTTGTAGTACGCACAAACTTATCCGCTGTCAATTCTTTCGCTAATACCTCCTTGGGTATAGGAGAAATTATTTCCTTTATTTCCATAATTAATTAGATAAATTATAAACTTCTTTTCTTACGTCTTCTACCCAAAGATCCATCCGCTTGGAGTCGTCAAACATAGAGTAAGGCATTGGTTTACCAAACTTGATATGTAAACCCTTGTCTCTATAAGTGAAGAACTCTCTGGGTAAATATATTAATTCTATATTAAATTTTAGTCCTATAAATTTTCGCATATTAGCAAAATTGTAAAAATATTTTGAGTTTTGTCCGCTAATAAAAACAGGCACCACATCACGATGATGTTGTACTGCCTTACTCAAAAAACTCTTCTTCCATTCCAAATCGGTTATCTTGCCTTTTATCTTTCGCGAAACCATACCGGATGGAAAAACTACTATTTGTTTCTCACTGGTATATAAGTCATCAATATTTTTCAAATGCTCCCGCGAATTTTTCTTGTAAACATTCACGCCTTGAAACAATGGACGCAAATTGACGAGATACATCAACAAATCATTGATAATCGCCTTCGCATCCCCGATATTGTCATGAATTACTTTAAGAAGTCCTAAACCATCTAACCCCCCAAGAGGATGATTAGATGCAAAAACATACTTCTTAGTCTTATCTATATTTTCAAGCCCTTCAAAAGTGAGGTCTATATTTAGATATTCTATTACAGCATTCAAGTACGACAAATCCATCTTATCTTTATTGACTCTATTAAATTCATTAATCTCATCTTGACATACCAATTTAATAATATAATTAACAACAAAACGGGGTAACCATTTATAAATTTTCGGTGAACGAGTTTGCAAGACCTTGTCTATGTCTACATATATTTCGTCTGTGTTGTGTTGTTTGTCTTCCATCTTTTTTGATTTATATTTTTTAGAAATAAAAGTTAAAATTAGAATTTTATTTTAATAAAAAAAAAAAATTAAAAAAATAAAATATAAAAACGCTAATAATTAGCAAATAAAAAATTAAAAAAATAAAAATAAAAAAAAAAGTGTAGAAAAGTGGAGAAAAGTGGTTGCAAATGGATTTTTTTTTTTAATTTTACACTCCAAAATATCATCAAAAATATGGCATCATTCATAGGAGATAATCAGTGCAAAGTAGACCCGAAGGGACGAATTTCATTCCCTACGGCTTTCAAGAAGCAGTCGGACTCAAAAGAACCCGACCGATTTGTCATGAAGAAAGATATATTTGAACAATGCCTTATTTTATTTACAATAGAAGAATGGGAAAAACAAGTAGAAATGATACGTGCTAAACTGAACCCTTACAAGCAAGAACATAATAACTTCTTGCGCAATTATTATAAAGACACCGCTGAAGTAATGTTAGACACAACAAACCGTCTGCTAATACCTAAGCGAATGTTAGAACTCGCACAGATACAAAAAGACGTCTATCTCATCGGATTAGATACCAAAATTGAAATCTGGGCGCAAGAAATTTACGATAAATTAGAAAAAACATCTGAAACAATATTAGCACAGATGGCAGAAAAAATATTGGCTTAATTATTAACATAGAAAATGAACACTTATAGAAAATGAACATACCATATCATAAACCCGTTTTGCTCAAAGAAAGCATAGAAGCGCTTAATATTGCGCCGACAGGAATATATATAGACGTTACATACGGAGGAGGAGGACACTCTGCCGAAATAATGAAACATATCAACGGCGGTAAACTTATTGCTACGGACACTGACGCTGATGTAGAAAAAAATCTCATCTCGCACAAAAATTTTATTTTCTTACAAACGAATTATAAATATGTAGAATATTTCTTAAAATACTTAGATATAGACAAAGTTGATGGAATTATCGCTGACCTCGGAGTATCTTCGCATCATTTTGACGAAGCTTCACGTGGTTTCTCGTACCGCAATGATGCTCAATTAGATATGAGAATGAATAAGAACACAAAACTAACAGCAAAAGACATTCTTAATGAATATTCGGAAGAAGAATTGTATAAAATATTCAAAACTTACGGCGAAATAAATAATGCTAAATGCTTAATAGACAGCATCACAGCATATAGACTGCAAAATACTATTAATACTGTTAATCAATTTATCGCCGCTATAGAAAAATGTCTGCCTAAAAATCAGGAATACAAATATCTCTCAAAAGTATTTCAAGCTCTTAGAATAGAAACTAATAATGAATTGGAATGTTTAAAAGATTTTTTGTCCAGCACAGAGAATATCGTCAAACAAGACGGAAGACTCGTTATTATAACTTATCATTCTTTAGAAGATAAGATAGTTAAAAATTATATGAAGACAAATAACTTTGATGGAGAAACAAAAAAAGACTTTTACGGAAACCGACAAGCCGCATGGACACCGCTGACAAAGGTCATCAGTCCAAGCGAAGAAGAAATAGAAGACAACAACAGAGCAAGAAGTGCTAAATTAAGAATTGCTATAAAAAATTAACACCTTAAAGACATGGAAAACAATACAGATAATGAAATAATTAATAATACAGACAATACTCAAGAAGCGCAGAATATAGAACAAACACCCGCACAAGAGAACAAGAAACTACTCACAAGTATTCTTGACGGCAGCTTTTTAACGAGTCGTATATTTTTACGACAGCTCCCGTTTATTTTCTTTCTCGGACTGCTGGCGCTTATTTATATTACTGTTCGCAACCATTCGGAAAAGACTTTGATTAGCTACACGCTTTTGCATCGCGAGGTGCGTGAGCTAAGAGCCGAGTCTATTTCTATTGCCTCCGAGCTAATGTTTATTAGCAAACAATCAGAGGTTTACAAAGCTGTAACAGAAAAAAACTTAGGACTCATCGAGGCAAGCGAGCCACCGAAAAAAATTATTATTAAAAAAAATCAAAAATATAATTTCTAATTGTAAGACACATTATGATAGCTAATAAAAAACACAAACCGCAAACTGTTAATGTTAAATCGGAGATAGTGACACGACTATATCTGGTCTATGTTATTATTTTGCTCGCCGGTGTTTTGATTATTTTACAAATATTATATTTGCAGCTCTTCCGAAAAGAAGAACTACAAGCAAAAGCTGCAACTACGAAAGATGAAATTGTGCAGTCTAACAGAGGTGATATTTGTGATATAAATGGCAGAGTATTAGCTACATCAATACCTTATTATAGAGTAAGCTTCGACGCTAAAGTCCCTAAAGACATCGTATTTTCCGCTAATGTAGATAGTCTAGCTAAATGTCTGGCAACTTTATTTAAAGATAAAACCGCCGCAGAATATCTTTACATATTGAAGGAAGCTCGCGAAAAAAAAGATAGATACTTAAAACTCCAAGATGATGTAACTTATAGTCAGCTGAAACAACTAAAAAACTTCCCTATTTTTAATAAAGGACGTTATAAAGGTGGACTAATTTACGAGATGCAGACAACACGAGTCCTTCCGCATTTTATCCTCGCCGAAAGAACAATAGGATATGTTAGCGAAAGCGGTAAAAAAGTCGGAATAGAAGGAGCATTCAATACCGAACTAAAAGGAAAATTAGGATATCGGCTCGTTCAAAAAATGTCCGGAGGAGGTTGGAGACCTATCAAATTTGATAACGAAATTGAACCCGAAGATGGACTGGATATTATTACTACAATAGATATAAATATTCAAGACCTCGTAGAAACAGCATTGAAAAAACAAATCCTGAAAAATAAAGCTAAATGGGGAACGGCAATCCTCATGGAAGTAAAAACCGGAGAAATCAGAGCAATAGCTAATCTCGGAAGAGTCAACGACAGCACATACATAGAAGACTATAATTATGGCATCGGAATGCTCTACGAACCGGGCTCTACGTTCAAACTTGCCTCCATCATCGCCGCATTAGATAAAGGAAAGATAGAATTAGATGACATCATTGATACAAAAGACGGAATCTTAAAAATAGGAGACTTCACAATACGCGACTCCGAAATCGGAGGATATGGAAGAATAACAGTAGAACAAGCTTTTATTCTATCTTCTAATATCGGAGTTTCAAGTATCGTTTACGAACAATTTAAAAAGAAACCCGAAGAATTTCTCGACCGTCTCTACAACATGGGACTCAACGAGCCACTTTATATCAACGACCTCGAAGGCGAAAAAGAACCAGAAATAAAATACCCCGGCGAAGAATTCTGGTCGGGAGTATCTTTGAGACAAATGTCAATCGGGTATGAACTAAAAATTACTCCTATACAACTACTCGCATTTTATAATGCTATAGCAAATGAAGGAGTAATGATTAAACCATTTTTTGTAAAAGGAATACGACAACATGGCGAAATAGTGGAAGAATACTCTACAAAAATTTTAAATAATGCAGTTTGTTCTAAAAAAACATTAGAAAAAGTAAAGAAACTATTAGAAGGAGTAGTAAAAACCGGAACAGCAACTAATTTGCAATGTTCAAGTTTTAGTATCGCAGGAAAAACAGGAACAGCACAAATAGCATTAAACTCCGGAGGATACACCTCCGAAACAGGAATAGATTATAATGCCTCTTTTGCCGGATATTTTCCTGCCGACAATCCTAAATACTCCTGCATTGTGGTTATTAATTCGCCGAAAGAAGTTTCATACTACGGAGGACAAGCGGCAGGACCTATATTTAAAGAAATAGCAGAAAAACTTTATGCCACCGACTACGACATGCAAAAAGACAAAGAATTTAATGTAGAAAACCTCAATATCATAAGCGATATACCCGAATGTAAAGCAGGAAACTCCAGACTACTCGCAACGGTGTTAGAAAAATTATTCTTTGATATACAAACAGAAGAAAATATTGATAGTAAGTGGGTTAGTGCAAGTATAGAAAATAATAAAGTCGCTTTCAAAAATCTAAGAATGGAAAAAGGAATAGTACCTAATGTCAAAGGAATGGGAGCAAGCGACGCAGTATATATACTTGAAAACAGAGGACTGAAAGTTAAAATAGAAGGACGAGGAACAGTAGCATATCAATCTCTGGAAAGCGGAACGAATATAAACAACGGCGAAACTATTAAAATAATATTAAGATAATATTAAAATAAAATATCTAAAATTATGAAATTAAATAAAATATTAGAAACCATAAAGATAGAACAAACTATCGGAAGCATAGAGATAGATATAAACAATATCAATTTGGACTCGCGTAAAGTAACTAACAATGACCTATTTGTCGCAACAAGCGGAACAAATACAGATGGACATAATTTCATTGACACCGCTATAAAAAACGGTGCTACAGCAATACTTTGTCAACAAATGCCGACTAATATACAAGAAAATATTACATATATAAAAACCCAAGACTCTACTCTCGCACTCTCAAAAACAGCATGCAATTTTTATGATAATCCCTCTGAAAAAATCAAACTTATCGGAATTACCGGAACTAATGGAAAAACCACTACTGTAACGTTATTATTCCATCTGTTTCAAGGACTCGGATACAAAGTCGGACTAATATCTACCATAAAAAATATGATAGACAGAACCGAACTCAAAGCAACGCATACTACTCCTAACGCATTAGAAATTAATAAATTATTAGATGAAATGGTATATCAGGGATGTGAATATTGTTTCATGGAGGTAAGCTCACATGCCATAGTACAAAACCGAATTACCGGACTGAATTTTACCGGCGCAATCTTTTCTAATATAACACACGACCACCTCGACTATCACGGTACTTTTGCCGAGTATATAAAAGCTAAAAAACGCTTCTTTGATAATTTACCGAAAACTGCTTTCGCTCTCATAAACAATGACGACAGAAATGCTGAAATTATGGTACAAAATTGTAAAGCTACAATTTATAGATATTCCCTACAAACAGTCTCCGACTTCAAAGCTCGTATATTAGAAAGCTGTTTTGAAGGTATGCTATTAGAAATCAACAATACTGAAATGTGGACACATTTAATAGGACAATTCAACGCATATAATATACTCGCCGTATATTCTACTGCCATACTTTTGAAACAAAATAAAATAGAAATACTCACGACACTAAGCAATATAAAACCCGTAGAAGGTAGATTTAATGCGATAAATATCAACAATATAACTGCTATTGTAGATTATGCACACACACCGGATGCAGTAGAAAATGTAATCAAAACTATTGAAGAGATAAAAGAAGAAACTCAAAATACAATAACTGTAATAGGAGCAGGAGGAGACAGAGACAAGACCAAGAGACCTATAATGGCTAAAATCGCCGCTAATTATAGTCAAATACTCATTCTTACATCCGACAATCCCAGAACAGAAAATCCAGAACAGATTATTGACGAAATGTACCAAGGTGCCAAAAATACCGAATTTATCAGAATATTTAAAATAACCGACCGTAAAGAAGCTATTTACAAAGCGTGTGATATTGCAAACAAAGGTGATATCATTCTAATTGCCGGTAAAGGACACGAAAACTATCAAGAAATTAACGGAACACGAACTCACTTTGACGACACTGAAATAGTAACTAAATACCTTGAGGGGTTAGAGATTAAAAATTATAAATTAAAATTTAAAAATTATAAAAATGTTTTATTATTTTTTCAATTATTTGCAGGGACTTAATATGCCCGGAGCGGGATTGTTCAATTTTATATCTTTTCGCGCAGGACTCGCGCTCATCACTTCGTTATTAATTTCTATCCTCTACGGAAAACGAATTATTAACTTCTTACAGAAAAAACAAATAGGAGAGATAGTGAGAGACCTCGGACTTGAAGGACAATACAAAAAGCAAGGAACTCCAACTATGGGAGGACTGCTTATCATTGCCTCTATATTAATTCCTACGCTATTGTTTGCGAAAGTTCATAATATATATATTATTTTAATGATAATATCTACTATCTGGCTCGGAACAATCGGATTCATAGATGATTATATCAAAGTTTTCAAGAAGAATAAAGCCGGACTAAGCGGAAAATTTAAAATCATCGGACAAGTAGGACTCGGTATTATTGTAGGTTGCACTATTATTTTTAGTGATGGAATCGTCATTCGCGAAAATCCTAAGCTATCTGCAACCGAAATTGTGGAAATAACGGAAGGAACTAAGGACAAGCCAATAGACAAGACCGTAAAAAACGACCACAAATCAACCAAGACGACAATCCCGTTTCTTAAAGAAAACGAGTTTGATTATTCTAAAATACTATGGTTCCTCGGCGAAGATTTTAAATGGCTAACGATGATTATTTATTTACTGATAGTAATATTTATTATTACCGCAGTCTCAAACGGCGCCAACATGACAGATGGACTTGACGGACTTGCCACTGGGACATCGGCTATCATCGGGGCTACATTAGGAATATTTGCATACGTCTCCGGAAATATTATCATCGCTGACTATCTTAAAATAATGTACATACCCGACATTGGGGAACTCGTTATATTTTCAAGTGCATTCATCGGGGCTACGATAGGATTCTTCTGGTACAATGCCTTCCCTGCACAAGTATTCATGGGAGATACCGGAAGTCTTACATTAGGAGGAATTATTGCTGTCCTTGCCATATTAGTTAGAAAAGAACTTTTGCTACCTATACTTTGTGGAGTCTTCTTTGCCGAAAGTGTGTCAGTAATGTTACAAGTTGCTTATTTTAAATACACTAAAAAGAAGTATGGAGAAGGAAAACGAATTTTACTCATGGCGCCTTTGCATCATCACTATCAAAAAAAGGGAATACCGGAATCTAAAATTGTCGCAAGATTTTTAATCATCGGTATTATGCTTGCCGTAATAACTGTTATTACTCTAAAAATTAGATAATTAACTTAAAAATATGAACAATTATATTGTAATATTAGGGGCAGGAGAAAGCGGAACAGGAGCCGCGATACTCGCTAAAAAGAAAGGTTTTGATGTTTTTGTCTCCGATGCAGGAAAAATTAAGGACAAATACAAAAACCAGCTAAATACACATGATATAGCTTGGGAAGAAGATACCCATTCTGTAGATAAAATCCTATCCGCTAATTTGATAATCAAAAGCCCCGGAATAGCTGATAAAACACAGATAATTAAAGATATAAAAACTAATAAAATAGCGATTATCTCAGAAATAGAATTTGCGAGTAGATACACAAATGCAACCAAAATTTGCATCACCGGAACAAACGGCAAAACTACGACAACGCTACTGACATATCATATCCTCAAAAACGCAGGATTAAATGTTGGACTCGCAGGAAACGTAGGACTAAGCTTTGCAAGACAAGTAGCAGAGAACGACCACGATTTTTACGTCATCGAACTTAGCAGCTTTCAATTAGATTATATGTTTGAATTTAAAGCAGATATCGCCGTACTTTTAAATATTACGCCCGACCACTTGGACAGATATAATTATGTCTTCCAAAATTATATTGACTCTAAATTTAGAATAATTCAAAATCAAACCGCGGAAGACCACTTTATTTTCTCTTCCGATGATAATATTATTAATCAAGAACTTAACAAACGAAACGTCTTTTCACAAAAATATCCAATCTCCGTTTATAAAACTATTACAGGAATGGGAGGATATTTAGATAATAACAAAATATTAATCACTACAACTAAAAATTTATTTAACATGGAACAAGAAAAATTAGCATTAGAAGGTAAACACAATACTACTAATTCATTAGCCGCCGGAATAGTCTCTAATATATTAGAGATAAAAAAAGACAACATCCGAGACTGCTTAGCTAACTTCAAAGGAGTAGAACATCGATTAGAAAATCTACAAGATATTAATGGGGTTCATTTTGTCAATGATTCTAAAGCTACCAATGTAAACTCCGTATGGTACGCTCTGGAATGTATGAAAAATAAGGTCATACTTATCATGGGAGGAGTAGATAAAGGAAATGATTACAGCGAAATTATGGATCTTATCCGACAAAAAGTTAAAACTATTGTAGCAATGGGAACAGATAATCAACCTATTATAGCAGCTTTTAAAAATATGGTAGAAATTATTGAAACTAACAACATTAAAGATGCTGTTAAATCGGCATTCTTATTAGCTACGCCCGGCGAAACTGTTTTATTATCACCAGCATGCGCCAGCTTCGACCTGTTTGAAAACTATGAAGACCGTGGAAACAAATTTAAAGAAGAAGTAAGAAAACTCGCATAACAAATGATGGAAATAATTAATAAATATATCAAAGGCGACAAAGTAATTTGGCTGGTCGTACTGTTTTTGGCTCTGTTATCTATACCGGTCATTTACAGCACCACCGGCTCGCTTGCTTATTTGTATCAAGATGGAAATACTACATATTATATTATTAAGCACAGCTTCTTCCTTTGCATAGGTTTTATTTTTATTTTTATCTTTCATAAAATATCTTACAAAATATATTTTAACATTGCTTTACTTTTATTAATTACTGCCGGACTCTTACTTATGCTTACTTTAGTCTTCGGAAAATCAGTAAATGAAGCGTCAAGATGGCTGCGAATCCCTATTGTTGGTATAGATTTTCAAACCTCCGACTTCGGAAAATTTGCTCTCATCGTCTTCGCTGCACGAATTTTATCTATTCATCAAGAAACAAAAGCAAGTTTACATAAAGCGTTTGTTATTATTATGACCGCCGCAGGAATTATTTGCACTCTTATTTTACCGGCTAACTTCTCTACTACATTGTTGCTTTTTATTACAATCTGGTTTTTAATGTTGATAGGACGGATTAATCATAAATATTTGCTCAGCATTGTCGCAGTGGGAATAATTGCACTCGGACTTTTTATCTTAATACTCTCCACCGCAAAAATTGACAGCCGAATAGAGACATGGAAGGCAAGAGTAGAAAATTACTTCTCCGGAAAAGACAGCTTTCAAGCACAACAATCTAAAATAGCCGTAGCAACAGGACAATGGCTCGGAAAAGGTGCCGGAAACAGCACGCAACGAAATATTCTCCCGCACCCATACTCCGACTTTGTATATGCAATTATTATAGAAGAATACGGATTCATCATCGGTGGAATTGTGCTGATTTTGTACCTAATAATATTTTTTAGGACTATATTAATTGTCAAAAGAGCCGAACGAACTTTTCCCGCATTCCTCGCCGTAGGACTCTCGCTGGGACTTATATTTCAAGCACTTATGAATATGGGAGTCAACGTAGGGATTCTCCCTGTCACAGGTCAACCATTGCCACTGATAAGTATGGGCGGAACTTCTACATTATTTACTTGTCTGTCACTCGGAATTATTCTAAACACAAGTAAAATAGAAGCCAAAAAAACAGAAGAAGAAAAACAACAAGAAGAACAATTTGAACTTAAAGACTATCCGTTTATTGCCGGATAAAATTTTTTAATACTACAAATTATGAAACAAATAAAGAAAATTATTATCAGCGGAGGCGGGACAGGTGGACATATATTTCCCGCTATCGCTATTGCAAACGAACTGAAAAAATTAATACCCGACTTAGATATATTATTCGTAGGCGCCGAAAATAGAATGGAGATGGAAAAAATGCCTGCCGCAGGTTATAATATCATCGGACTACCAATCAGTGGATTCAAAAGAAAAATAACTTTTGAAAACATACGAGTCCTTTTTCGCCTATTCAAAAGTCTTAGAAAAGCTAAACGAATTATTAACGAGTTCAAACCTGATGCCGTAGTCGGAGTAGGTGGATATGCAAGCGGACCCGTTTTGAGAGTAGCCGCTAATAATAATATTCCTACATTAATACAAGAGCAAAACTCTTATGCCGGAGTTACAAACAGACTCCTCGCAAAAAAAGTGGACAAAATTTGTGTCGCTTATCAAAACATGGACAAATTCTTCCCTAAACATAAAATCGTCTTCTCAGGAAATCCGGTAAGACAAAATATTGTTAATAACAACATCTCGCGCGAAGAGGCAATTAAAACTTTCGGTTTAGACCCTAATAAAAAAACTATTTTATCTATCGGCGGCTCACTCGGTGCAGGAACTATCAATCAAAGTATTATCAAAAATATGAAGACAATCGCAGACAGCGAATATCAATTGATATGGCAAACCGGCAAAAATTATTTCATTGACGCAAAAAAGCATTTTGACACTCTCGCCCCGAAAAATATTAGAATCATGGATTTTATTGCACAAATGGACATCGCTTACAAAGCTGCGGACATCGTCATCTCAAGAGCCGGTGCTATTTCTATTTCCGAACTTTGTCTGGTACAGAAACCCGTAATTTTTGTCCCTTCACCAAACGTCTCTGAAGACCATCAAACGAAAAATGCGATGGCACTTGTAGAGAAAGATGCCGCCATTTTACTCAAAGATTCACTCGCAGAAACCGAACTCATTAAACAAACTTTTTTTTTATTAAATGATTCTGAAAAAATTAAAAATATTTCTAAAAATATTTCTAAATTTGCCATAAATAATTCTGCGCAAATAATTGCAAAAGAAATAATAAATTTGAACTTAAAATAAGATAACTATACATAATTTATTTATAATAACATGAAAAAGACAAAGAAATTAACTATGATAACAGTATTTATGATAACTGTTTTGTTTACCATGAACTCGTGTAATGAAAAACGTAATTTAAAATCTGATGCCTACAAGTCTTCTATAAAATTAATAGACCAAATGACAACCGCATACAGCATGATGAGTGAAATAAGCTTTACCAATAAGTACAAGCAAGAATTGTTTGCAATCTTAAACAACCCTAAAATAAATGTTAATTTTAATGATGGTTTTGAATACACTGCTAATTTGCAACAAAAACAACTCGCACTCGCAGCACTCAAAAAAGTTTACATTAAATCTGACCTGCTTACTGACAATAATTTCACGTTAAAGAACTCGGACTTCAATGTAGCAGCTGAAAACGCATGTAAATTGTTAAAAGAAATTAACATTTCTGAAGAATATAACAAAAAAATAGATAAAATTACAACCACTTTAAATAATGATAAACTAGACGTAAATATTGTCCTTCAATTACTTACTGAGTTGTACATGGAGATGTGGAACACTGACGCACAAGTATGGCAACTCCTTGTAACTAAAAACTATCAAACCATGACCGCCAACATAGACAGCATACCCGCAGATGTTTTTGACGAAGATAAACTCGCTAAATTCGTTTACGAACCTTACAAAGGCAAAAATATCCTCGTTAATATTTATAAATTGAATCTTATTGACGAAGCGAATAAAGAAAAAAAGAATATTCTTAAAATAATTGACGACATAGCTTGGGGATTAGATATTATTAATCAACTAAATAACGAGTTTACTAAGAGAGAACCGAATATGATTTTCGTAGAAGAAAATATAGATAATTACAACGAATATCTCTTCGGCGACAAAAAAACAGAAACAACCAAAAATTAATACACACGAAGATGGCACTAAAAAATTTTCATAATATATATTTTTTGGGAATAGGAGGCATTGGGATGAGTGCATTGGCGCGTTATTTTAAAACTCTGGGAAAATATGTATCAGGTTATGATGCTACTGAAACACCTTTAACCCAAGAACTTTCACGACAAGCCATAGATATTCATTATGAAGATGAACTCAAAACTATTCCGGAGCAAATAATAAAACAAAAAGATTTTACCTTAATAGTTATCACACCGGCGATACCGACAGAGAGCATACAGCTAAACTATTTTAAAGATAATGAATATATTATTATCAAACGTGCCGAACTATTAGGGTTCATCTCTAAAGATTTTCCTACCGTAGCAATTGCCGGAACGCATGGAAAAACTACTGTCACTACTCTTGCCGCACATATATTGCTGACCGCAGACTCTATTAGCTGCGCATTCCTCGGCGGTATTTCTAAAAATTATAACTCTAATTTGCTGTTAAACAGTAATTTCAATAATAATACTATTTTGCTGAGCTCTTTGCACAAACATAAATATGCTGTCATCGAAGCCGACGAATTTGACCGCTCATTCCTAAATCTATTTCCCGAAATTGCGCTCATAACTTCAATGGATGCAGACCACCTGGACATATACGGAAATAAAAACGAAGTAGAAGCCGCATTCCTCGAATTTGCTAAACAAGTATCGCCAATAGGAAAACTTATTATTAATAAGAAAGTTAATTTGAAAAATCTACCCGAAGAGATAAAAACTTATTCGTATTCTTTAACCGAAGAAGCCGACTTCTTTGCCTCTAAGATAACGCTAAATGCCGGACTATATTATGTGGACATAAAATGTTTAAATCAAAAAGTGGAAAATGTTAAAATAGCAGTACCCGGACTTATTAATGTAGAAAATGTCATCGCCGCCACAGCAATAGCATTTCTCTCCGGAGTAGATAAAGCTACTATTAAAAAATCTATAGAAAATTTTACCGGAGTAAGACGCCGATTCGACATCAAAATTAATTCCGAAAAAGTTTATATAGACGACTATGCACATCATCCTGAAGAACTGCGCGCTTTTATTACATCGGTCAAAGAAATATATCCCGACAAAAAAATAACAGGAATATTTCAACCGCATCTCTACTCGCGAACCCGCGACTTTGACAAAGATTTTGCACAAAGTCTCGACCTACTTGATGAAACTATTTTACTTGAAATATATCCCGCACGTGAAAAACCTATACCAGGAGTTACTTCTAATATAATATTAGATAAAATGAAAAATAATAACAAAGTACTAATTAGCAAAGAAAAGATTATTGATACATTGAAAGATAGAAATATAGAAGTACTTTTGACAATGGGAGCAGGCAACATAGACAAAGAAGTAGAAAAGATTATAAATTTCCTAACAACTACATGAACAAATATACAAAAATAAAAAAGATTATTTTGTCTATTTTATTGCTTGGTTTTATTATATTTGTCTTTACTTTGGTCGCCATAAATAAAAATAGACTGACTTGTAACAGCATAAATATAACTATTTTGGATTCTAATGAAAATTATTTTATTAACAAGAACGAAGTTCTGGAAATAATTTACAAGACTTATGGCAATGTAGTAGGATACAATTTTGACAGTATCAACATTGCCGAGATAGAGAAACGACTAAATAACAACTCGTTCATTAAAAAAGCCGAAGTGTATAAGACCATCAATGGAGCTCTCAACGTGGACATCATGCAACGAAATCCTATTTTGAGAATAATAAATAAAAAAAATGGAAGCTTATACATAGATAATGAAGGAGTAATAATTCCGATATCAGATAATTTCACTTCGTATGAAATTATTGCCAGCGGAAATATTAATCTTTTTATACAAAGTGATAACTTAACGAAACAGATAAAAATAGACGAAAATTTTGCAGATAAAAATATATATTACTTGTACAAAATTGCACAGTATATATCATGTGACGAATTCTTATCCGCACAAATACAACAAATTTATGTCACCGAAGATAACGAACTTGAACTAATACCCAGAGTAGGTAAACATATCATAGAGTTTGGAACCGCAGATAATTACGAGCAAAAGTTCCGAAACCTTATTATATTTTATCAAAAAGCTATAAACCGTCTGGGATGGGACAAATATTCAAAAATAAACTTAAAATACAAGAATCAAATAGTTTGCACTATAAAATAAAAAACAATATGGCTCAAAAAACTGAATACATTGCAGCAGTAGATATAGGAACAACTAAAATTGTGTCATTGGTGGCACGAAAAGAACCCGATGGAAATCTACGCATAGTAGGATACGGAAGCACACCATCAAAAGGAGTCAAAAGAGGTGTAGTTATGAACATAGAAGAAACTGCCGTATCTATAGCTGAAGCTATTAGACAGGCAAAAGAAAAATCGGGAATAGACTTCAAAGATGTCTTCGTCGGTATTGCCGGACAACATATAAAAAGTATGAAAAATAGACACTCAAAACATATCAAAACAACAGATAATGAAATAACAAAAGCGGACATAGACGAACTTATCTCCGACATGTACAACATCTCGCTCGAAGCAGGAGAAGAAATTATACATGTTATCCCTCAAAATTATATCGTAGACAGCGAATCCGGAATCAGAAATCCGGTAGGTATGTTTGGCAAAAAATTAGAAGCTAACTATCACATAGTAGTAGGACAAACATCATCCGCGAAAAACATGAGCAGATGCGCAGGGAAAGTCGGACTCAACATTATAAAACTAATTCTCGAACCTCTCGCCTCAGCTGACGCCGTACTAACAGAAGACGAAAAAGAAGCCGGAGTAGCACTCGTAGATATAGGAGGAGGAACAACTGACCTCGCAATATACTATGACAACGTCATCCGTCACACTGCCGTAATTCCGTTTGGAGGAAATATCATTACCAATGATATTAAAGAAGGTTGCTCAATTCTTTTGCGACAAGCAGAAGATTTGAAAATAAAATTTGGCTCTGCACTCGGAGACCTCTCCCCAGAAGACAAAGTTGTATCTATACCAGGAATCAGCGGAAGAGAACCGAAAGAAATATCTTTTAAAACGCTCGCTTATATTATTCAAGCACGAATGGAGGAAATTATTGATACTATTGCTTTTGAAATTGAAAACTCCGGTTACATGAGTAAACTCGGAGCCGGAATAGCGGTCACAGGAGGAGGAGCTTTATTGAAAAATCTGCCACAACTAATGAAATTCAGAACCGGACTTGACGTAAGAATAGGTTATCCGAAACATCTCGTACTCGGACAAGACTCGCAAATTTTGAATCAACCTATGTTCGCTACAAGCGTAGGACTACTGCTCAAAGGCTTAGAATACAGTAATTTACTTAAAGACAAATCTTATACTAATTCAAATAAACTTAACGAAACAACAACGAATAATCAGTTCAAAAATAATGCTGACGACGAAGACGACGACTCCGAAGAAACTAGAACTACTCAAAAAAAGAAAGAACGCGGCGGATTCTTCGCTAACTTCTTAAAAGGACTCGGAAGCCTATTTGAAGAAAAAGATAAAAAATTATAGACAACAAAAAACAATACTAATAAAATTAAATTTAAGAATCATGTCTGACGAATTAATGCCATTTGATTTACCGGTAGAAAAAAAATCTATTATTAAGGTATTAGGTGTAGGAGGAGGAGGCGGAAATGCTGTGAACCACATGTACCGACAAGGTATAAAAGATGTAAATTTTGTCATCTGCAACACTGACGCACAAGCACTTGATATCAGTCCCGTACCGGTAAAAATACAATTAGGGACATCACTCACCGAAGGACTCGGTGCAGGGAACAAACCAGACCACGGACGACAAGCCGCAATAGAAGACCTGCAAAATGTCATACAAATTCTAAGTGACGGAACGAAGATGGCATTCATAACAGCTGGAATGGGCGGAGGAACGGGAACAGGAGCCGCACCGGTCATCGCACAAGCTGCTAAAGAAATGGGTATTTTAACCGTAGCAATTGTGACAATACCTTTCCGTTTTGAAGGACAACGCAGAATAGACCAAGCAATATCCGGAATTAGCGAACTAATACAACACGTAGACTCGCTGCTGGTTATTAATAACGAAAAACTCAGAGAAGTGCATGGAGACCTCACGCTATCTAATGCCTTCGCTAAAGCAGACGACATACTCACGATAGCCGCAAAAGGGATAGCCGAAATAATAACAGTACCCGGATATGTAAACGTGGACTTTGCTGACGTACGAACAGTAATGTCTAACAGCGGAGTAGCAATTATGGGATCCGGAGTAGGAAAAGGCGAAAACAGAGCGCTCGACGCAGTAAAACAAGCGCTTAACTCACCTCTATTAGACAGCAACGACATACGAGGAGCCAAAAATATATTACTTAATGTTATCTCCGGCTCACACGAAGTGACGATGGACGAAATCGGAATCGTCAACGACTACGTGCAAAATGCGTCAGGTAACTCCGCAGACCTGATATGGGGAAACACTATAGACAGCACACTCGGTGATGCCGTAGCAGTAACGGTCATCGCAACAGGTTTCAAAACAGACGTAATACCCGGACTTTATGCCAAAAAAGAACAAATTAAAATCATCCACTCATTAGAAGAAGAAAAAACTAAAAAGAAAAATCAAGTTATCTTCGAGGTAGACAGAAAAAAAAACACTAAAGATGAAATAATTGACCAATTTGAAGATAACTACGAAGACACTGACAAAAATACACAAGACTTTGACCAAGATTTTGACCAAAATTTTGACCAAGATGATGAGGAGTCAAGAACTTTTATAACTGACGAAGATGGAGATGTTATACCGGTAAAACAAACGAAAATGACAAAAGAAGAAATACTTGCCGAACAAGAAAGTGTGAGATTGGCTGCATTACAAAAGAAAATGCAAAACAGCAAGAAAAGCGTACTCAATTATTCAGACTATAAGAACATTGAGGACATGGAAAATGTCCCTGCTTATGTCAGAAAAAAATATAATCTCGAAGATTTCAAAACTTTATCAAATACCAAAATTTCTAAATTCTCCCTATTAGACGACACCGAAGACGGATATCCTAAGATAAAAAGAAATCAATATTTACACGACAACGTGGATTAGGTACTTAAAGTATTCAGATATTTACCATGCCAGCTTTTTTCACGCTGGCATGTTTCATTTATTAGGTTACACTTCTTTGCGAGACTCTGCGTGAAATATTTGATTATCAATTTCTCGCAGAGTTTCGCAGAGTTAAAAACGCAAAGTTCCGCAAAGTGTAAACTAATAAATGAAAGATGCCTAAAATAATTTAGCATTACTTTTTTAGGACTATCGCTTTTTTCGTAAATTTTCATTACAAAAAAAATATGCTCTACAATGATGAAAGAAAATATTAGATTGAAACACAGCTTAATTTTTCCTATATTATTTATTATTTTGATTTGGACGGTCAAATTATATGAAATATCTTTAAATCTTAAATTTTACCAACTCGGTATTTACCCATTATCGCTGAAAGGAACATTAGGAATACTGACAGCACCACTAATTCATGCCGACTTGAAACATCTAATTTCTAACACTTTCGCATTACTGACGCTATCAATAGGGCTATTTTATTTGTACAAAAAATATGCTTATCAAATCTTCGGACTCATATATATATTAACAAATATATTAGTCTGGATATTTGCCCGAAACGCATTTCATATCGGCGCAAGCGGAATTATATACGGACTCGCAGCATTCCTATTTTTTACAGGAATCTTCAGCAAAAAAAAAGAACTCATGGCAGCAGCAATGCTCGTCATATTTTTATACGGCGGTATCATCTGGGGAATATTTCCGAACAACCCTACAACATCATGGGAGGCACATCTCTTTGGATTTGTAACAGGAACAATCCTCGCAATTGTTTTTGTTAAGAAAATTATAACGCAAGAACCTAAAATCATCAACCATGACAATCAATATTTCTACGACTTTAATAATATAACCTGCTCACAAAAAATAGATTTTTATTATATTTATAAAAACAAAGAAACCTTTTAAAAAAATGTTAATAAAGAAATTAGATTTATATATCATTCGCAAATTCTTAGGAACATTCTTATTCTCTATTGTGTTAATTATTTCTATCGCAATAGTCTTTGACCTATCAGAAAAACTCGACGAATTTATAGAGAAAAAAGTTCCCGTAATAGACATCATTTTCAAATATTATCTCAACTTCGCGCCTTATTATGCTAATCTGTTCATGTTTTTGTTCGTCTTCATCTCCGTAATTTTTTTCACTTCTAAACTTGCGAGCCAGAGCGAGATAATTGCTATTCTCTCCGCAGGTGTTAGCTTCAAACGGCTGATGGTACCTTATTTTGTCTCTGCATCAGTGCTTGCCATATTTTCTATGTTACTAAGCAACTTCATTATTCCACACGCAACCAAAACACGACTTGACTTTGAAGACATGTATCTTAGAGGAACATATTATAACAAAGATAGAAACATACACAAACAAATTTCACCCGGAATGTTCTTATATATAGAAAATTACAGCACGCCATCGGATATCGCTTACAAATTTACCCTTGAAAAATTTGAAAATAAAAGACTTGTCTCTAAACTCATCGCCGAATACGCACAATGGGACACAATAAAAAATAAGTGGATAGCAAGCAATTATTATATACGAAATTTCAAAGACAGCACGCAACAAATAACATACGGAGATGCAATAGATACTGCACTCAATATAGCGCCGGACGAGTTCAAAAGACGACTCACCAGAATAGAAACATTAAACTATTACGAACTAAATCAATTTATTGACGAACAAAGACTACATGGCGCCGATAATATTAATCTCTTTTTAATAGAAAAATACAAGCGGTTTGTCTTTCCGCTCGCTACATTTATACTGACACTCATCGGGGTATCATTGTCTTCTAAAAAAATACGCGGCGGAACAGGATTAAATATTGGGATAGGACTACTTTTTAGCTTCTCTTTTATCCTCGTGATGCAAGTTGCAACGCAATTTTCTATTAACAGCAATGTCCCGCCAATAGTCTCGGTATGGATACCAAATATTATATATCTGCTCATCGGAATAGTTATTTATATGAAAGCTCCTAAATAATAATTAATATATTGATTATGAATAAAATAGAACGAAAAACCAAACAACACAGAAAATTTAATATTCTTATTTCTGTTATCGCCGTATTGTTATCTATACAAGCATGCAAAAATAATACTGACAACAAAAAAAACGACATCTCACAAAATGACACGATTAAAGAAATAACACCGCATATCAAAGACTCTTTTGAAATTGCATGCGATAAATTTATTAACGACACAAGTATGTTCAATGCCGCCATCGGAATATATTTTTATGATACTAACAATAAAAAAGTCCTATTCCAACACAATTCGAACTTGGCACTCATACCCGCATCTACGCTTAAACTATTCACTACAGCAGCTGCATTAGAAATTTTAGGTGCAAATAAATATTTTTATACTTATTTGCAATATGACGGAAAAATTATTGACAACGTTTTACAAGGAAATATTTATATAAAAGGAGGAGGAGACCCAACGCTGGGTTCAAAATTCTTTAATGTTAATACTTCCGATTTTTTAGATAAATGGAGCAACGAGATTAAAAAACTAAATATTGACTCTATTACCGGACACATTATTGCGGATGCAAGCTTCTTCGAAGAAGAATATGTGCCTCCTACATGGAGCTACGGCGAAATAGGAGAATACTACTGCACCGCCGCATGCGGAATAAATGTTTATGATAATCAATATGATTTAACTTTTTATACCGGAAAAAAAGGAAGATATAAAGCAACTAAAATCGTCCCATACATTCCCGACTTTTACTACGACAACAAAACATTGCTCGCTACAAAAGAAAAAGCACTCGCATATATTATAGCGATGCCATATCAAAATGAAGTTATTTTGAAAGGAACTGTTATGAGCAACTCGGCAAACTATACAATTACAGGAGCAATCCCTGACCCGCCTTTATTAGTGGCTTATCAATTATATGAAAAACTTAAATCTAATAATATTACTATAAAAGGAGAATATACTACTCTGAAAAATCTGGAAAAATATAATGACAGTATTTATAATCAAATAGTTGGGAAAAAAAGAACTAATATTTTCACGCAAAGCTCTGTCAATATGGCAGCAATAGTAAACAATACCAATCAACGAAGTAATAATTTATTTGCCGAAACATTACTCTCGCAGCTCGGAATACATTTCTTCTCGCATGGAAGTCCC
Source organism: Draconibacterium orientale (assembly GCA_020719345.1). Lineage (GTDB taxonomy): Bacteria > Bacteroidota > Bacteroidia > Bacteroidales > DYQJ01 > DYQJ01. The sequence goes on from DYQJ01000010.1 coordinate 25,324, forward strand.
GAATCGGGAACAATTGCGGTCATTAAATTCCTTAATTCTATAGGCATAGACACACGAGGACTTAACATGTTTGACGGAAGCGGAGTATCAAGATACAACACCACTACTGCGAAACAACTCGTGGACATAATTAAATATATGCAGGACAGCAGTAAAAATTCGCAAGTGTTTTATAATTCGCTACCCGTATCAGGAGAATCCGGAACTATGTTTTATTTTGCTAAAGAATCAGTAGCCAAAGGAAAAATACGTGCTAAAACAGGAAGCATGTCAAATGCACGTAGTTACGCAGGACATATTAAATGTCTATCCGGTAAAGAATTGATTTTTAGTGTCATAGTTAATAATCATAACTGTGATAACCCCGAACTAAAAGTGAAAATAGAAGAACTGTTAATCAGCACCGTAAAATTTCAATGATTTTTTTTACTTTTATTATGTACACCGATTTTGTAGAATGGTTGGAAAAAAATCAAATGACATGTTATTATAAGAAATATTATGGAATCAGCTGTCTCGGTTGTGGATTTCAAACCGCTGTCTTACAACTTCTTAATGGAAATATTATTGACAGTATAAAATCATACCCGGCATTGATACCTATTATTTTTACAGTTATTTTTTTTGTGATATATCTAAAAAAAAATACTTCTACTATCGTTAAAATAATTAAATACTTGATATTAACCGACTTGATATTAATGTTTGCTAATTGGATAAAAAATTTGGTAGTCCTATATTTGTAATGATTAATTATACTATAATTTACTTTGCGTCTCTGCGTCTTTGCGTGATAATCAATTTTCCACAAAAGTCATTGAAGAACCACTTTTTTCTTTGCGAAACTCTGCGAGAAATTGATAATCAAATATTTCACGCAAAGTTTCGCAAAGAAGTGTAACCTAATAAATGAAACATGCCAAATTATCTTTATTTGATTTTTAAAATAACGAAAAAGTTTTTTGGTTTTTTAATTTTATTTTTTACATTTGATAAAATTTTAACAATTAATCCACAAAAGTCAATGAAGAACCAAAATAGAAATACATTTAATTAATAGTAATTGCGAAATAATTTAACAACATGAAAAAACAAGAATTAGAACGATTAGAAAAAGAATTAAGTTTGTTATTAGAAAAAGATTCTAAAGTTGAAATAGCAAAAAAGCAAAATGAAATAGCAGTGTATTACATATCCATATCGGAAACAAAAACTGCCTTACGTTATTGTACAGAAAGTTTAAAAATAAGTGAAGAAATTGGGGATAAAAATGGAATTGCAACTTCTTTTAATAATATAGGTGAAATTTATGATTCAAAAGGAGATTATAAAACTGCCAAAGAATATTTTGAAAAAAGCTTAAAAATAAGTGAAGAAATTGGGGATAAAGACGGAATAGCGACTTCGCTTAATAATATAGGATTTATTTATAGTTCAAAAGGAGAATATAAAACTGCCTTAGAATATTATGAAAAAAGTTTAAAAATACAAGAAGAAATTGGTGATAAAAATGGAATTGCAACTTCTTTTAATAATATAGGTGAAATTTATGATTCAAAAGGAGAATATAAAACTGCCTTAGAATATTATGAAAAAAGTTTAAAAATAAAAGAAGAAATTGCTGATAAATCTGGAATTGCAACTTCTTTTAATAATATAGGAATGATTTATGATTCAAAAGGAGAATATAAAACTGCCTTAGAATATTTTGAAAAAAGCTTAAAAATAAGTGAAGAAATTGGGGATAAAAATGGAATTGCAACTTCTTTTAATAATATAGGTGGAATTTATAATTCAAAAGGAGATATTAAAACTGCCTTAGAATATTATGAAAAAAGTTTAAAAATACAAGAAGAAATTGGTGATAAATCTGGAATTGCAAATTCTTTTAATAATATAGGAATGATTTATAATTCAAAAGGAGATATTAAAACTGCCTTAGAATATTATGAAAAAAGTTTAAAAATACAAGAAGAAATTGCTGATAAATCTGGAATTGCAACTTCTTTTAATAATATAGGAAT
>DYQJ01000382.1 GCA_020719345.1 Draconibacterium orientale
ATAAAAACTTAATTTATTATAGCAAAATTATTTACGTGTTATTTTTAATTTATTAATCTTGCCTACACTTTTTGACGAAAATGTTCGCTATACCCTATCAACACTACGATAGACGCAAAAATGGGCGTGAACTTCCGTTATAACCTTGGTCACCAGACCCTGTGTTCCAACCTTGGCAAAGCCCTTACTCTTATATGGATGGAAACCCCATTAGGTTTAATGACCCGAGGGGAGATTATATAGGAGTGCCGCCAGAAGGACAAATAGATTACTCAAAACCCTATCAAACCATTGGTTATTCACAAGCATGGGTTCATGATGAAATTTACGGTTCTGATGGCGATGAACACGGCTGGGTCGCTTGCACAGCTAAGAGTCATAATGGACTGCCTAATGCCCCAAATGGGGCAACACAGTTTTATTTTCTACAACAAAAACCAATTTTAAGTATTAATAGTCAATCTGACATTAAAAAAGTTATCCATGCAATAGCAACACCTAAGATTGAAGTTGATTTACCAATAGAGTTATACTCTGTAAATATACCTTTTAAATCAAAATCAAGTGAATTTTTAGATGAGAAAACAACGGACTTGGCTCTGTCTGAAATAATAGATAGAATAAACACGACAAATGAAGCCGTAACCATCATACCACAAGGTAATTTTACAAATTATGAAAAATATACTGATGAACAAAAAGACGAAGTGAATAAGCTAATACAGAAACGAGGGGAAGCAATAAAACAACGTTTGGTTGATGATGGCGTAGAAGAGAGTAAAATTAATATTATACAAGGTTCAGCCCAAAGTGGGACAACTTCAACATCTTTTGAGTTTACTTCAGAATAATCAATAATTATGTAATTTTTATGAAAATAAAACTTTTTAAAATATTGTTTTTTGTTTTTATACCAATATTTGCTCATGGACAAATAGACAAAATAGAATGGAATAGTCGGAAATTGACATGGAATGACTTTATGGGTTCTGTTGACTTTGGAAACAATATAGAAGTTGCCGGCGTTTGTTATGGTTGGAGTAAAGATGTAAAAAACATCGGTCGAAATATAAAAGTTAGTATAATTTGTTACGTTGACCCGAATGAATCTTGGGCAAAAAAGGTATCAATTAATTCAAAATATATTTTAAATCATGAGCAAAGGCATTTTGATTTAGCAGAAATATATGCTAGAAAAATACGACAGGAGATAAGTAGTCTAAAATATACAGACCCACTAAGTTTATTAGATAGTATTGATGTAATTTATTCGGAATATACAAGCTTAGGTAATAAAGAACAAGAACGTTATGATTTAGAGACTAGTCATTCGGAAAATAAAGACAAACAAGAAGAATGGAACAAATACATAGATAATCAGTTAAAAGAGTTGGAGGTTTGGAAAAAAACTGAAATATTAATACACTTTTATCCTTCGACAAAAAAAGATACGATAAAAAAATAATGCATACCAAAGTAAAATAATTTTAAACCCCCACAAGCCCCGCTGCCGCACGAATCCTTTCGTGTGGTATTCTTCAAATCAACTTTACAATTGAGTAGGTTTGTTAGTAACTTTCAAAATAAATATTAAACAAGATTAATTATTTATTAATGTAAAATTTTACATTTGCTTTATGAGTAGAAATTACAAGTTTCATAATCCAAAAGGCATTTATTTTGTCAGTTTTGCAG
>DYQJ01000383.1 GCA_020719345.1 Draconibacterium orientale
AGTATTATCACCGATTGTTTTGATTGTTTTCATATAATTATTTTTTTGTTATTTTAAATTGAATAGTAGTTTAGAAAACGTCTTAACAACGTTTTCTAAACTACTATTTTCATATAATTTATAAGGCTAAACCTGTGCCAAGCGCAAGACCAGCAAGTCCAACGATATAAACCCCGACCAATCGTGTAGTACCAATAACGCACTATCAATTATACCATCACGCACTGTAGGAACATTAGATATATTATATACAGTTTTATCCAAATCGGTATATGCATTAATATCTGCTCCAAACTTAATACCTAATGTTTCGAAATACTTAATGATTCCTTTTCCTGAGAAATTCTTAGTGCCGTTAAAAGCCATGTGTTCCAGAAAATGCGCCAATCCGTTTTGATTGTCATTTTCGAGTATTGCGCCTATATTTTGTGCAATGTAGAACTCAGCCCGTTGTTTTGGCTCTTTATTGACCCGAATATAATAGGTCAGTCCATTATCCAGCTTTCCGCAACGGACTTTCGGGTCAATAGGCAGTGGTTGTAACTGTTGAGCACTTAAGTTCACTGTTATCAAAACCAAAAGGCAAAAGGAGAAGTATTTGACAAAATTTCTTTTCATAGCGAATTTGTTTTTATTACTATATATAGTCATTTGTAATAATGGCATTTAAAATCGTAATTTAGCAAATAAAATTCAATTGCTTAATAACTTGCACGTTACCTAATTTTGTTTTTTCCTTTTCTTGATGTTATAAAAAAAAGAAGAGAGGATGTTTTTAATAACTGAATTTAGCATACTCCAAATAATTATAAGGATAAACAGTCCTCCCTGTATTAATGCACTACCTTCTTTAGTCCCTCGGTCTATGTCAAATAGCTTCCCATCTGCAAACCAATAGAATACTGGTACGCCTAAGATTGCCGTAATTGCATAAGAGTACAATTCAATCTGTTTTCCCTTATACTCTATGTTTTTATCTTCAATAAGCTTTTCAGTCAACAGTACTTTCAAAGCGGTATCAATTTCAACTTGATTATTTGTAAGAAGAATACCTCGTTTTTTTATTCGTCCAGAATCTTTGTACTTAATTACGATACTATTAAACAAAAGAATCCTTTTAAACTGTATTTTCACTATTTTATCTCTATATATCACAGGGATGCCCGACGTGACTAAAATTGAATAAATAGCCATTAAGAGAAAAAACAGGGCGCCCCCTCCCGCGTAAATTGATAAACCATAATTTCCAATATAATAAAATACCACTGATAGTGCTGTGAATATTGGAATGAAAATGAAAAACACCATTAGTGTTTTAAAGAAATCATTTATCGATTTTGAATAATCTGTTACCAAATCTTCAATTTCAGGAGTTCTAGTAATTACAATCTTGTCATTATCGATATGACAGTATTCGTATTTACCTTTAAAAGTCTTTTCCATGCGTGCATATTTTAGTTTGTGATTTGTAATTTTATTATTAAGGACGAAATATTACGTCAGTTTTTTATACAGTGTTGACAAATGCAAGTTTATAACACATACTCTGCAAAAAATTGACATAGCAAGTAAATTGACCCAAGCGGAATAACTAATGTTCCTATTGCTTTTAGCCAATTGATTTTATATAGGTATCTGTCAAGTTTCACAAGGTTGTTGTTTTTTTTTCTTGCTTACTTTGATGCAAATAT
>DYQJ01000183.1 GCA_020719345.1 Draconibacterium orientale
TATTTTCATATAAATTAGGATAAGTATTATCACTGGAAAAATTACAGTTCCAATATTTTTTTATTTGACTATCTTTGTCGGAATTATAATTTATACAAAAATAAACCCATAAAAATGAAAAAGGTTATATTTATAATAATTATCGTAATATTATTAGTAATAATAATATATTTAATATTTAAAAGCAACCGAATAATCTATAAGTTCGTAAATAATGATAATTTATTATTGTTCAATGAGATAGAAAATGTTGACTCTACATTAAATACCATAGAGTTTTGGACTTATGATATTGAAGATAATGGTCGTCATCCGGTATGTATTTTTTTTACTTTTGTTGAGTCTACTCCGTATGTAGAGAAATTAGAATTTATTGAAATAGAAGCTGTTGCCTTTAAAGATACCAAAAAAATATCTCCGGATAACACTACCATAATTCAAGATATAGAATTTTATAATGGTAAAAATATAGTAACCTTAGAAAATATAAATCTAAAAAGCACAATCTTTTCTCAAATAAATTGGTCGGAGGTGAATTATGCGTATGAATTTTTAGATAAAATTTATACTAAGGAAAATAATGTGGTAACAATTTCTAATGAATCTAGGTTCCTTTTCAAAAGTCTTCCGGATACTCTGCATGTGAATGTAAAAATTAAATGGACAGATAGATTGATAAATAAGGAATTTGTTTTGACAAAAGAAAAATATGACGAGCCAAAATCAAAAATAAATTTGAAATATTGAAAAAAATATTTTTATATTTGGAATGAACTTTGTTATTTTGCTTTAATAATTATAAATTTCACTAGCGTAATTTTATTTCTATGCCAAAGATGAACTTATTGTCCACGTATTCTTTTTTATTAATTTTTTTAATCGCCACTATAATACTGAGCAAGGTTCATGACTTTGCTTTGCAGTCCGAAATATCGGTTGCCAATCAAAAGGTTTATAATACTTATGAATTGAAATACTTGTTCCAAAAATTTAATGCCTCCGAACACGACATCTTTTCCTTAGAAAATAAAGAAACTTTTGTTCTGAAGACTAAACAATTGTACAAAATAGAAGAGTCGCGAAAATTGGAACTCTATAATTATTTTATCGCCAATAATTTAGATACTAATCAGATAACTAATTTTAACGAGATATTATCAAAACGCAGCATATTAATAGACAACTCTGTAGAATTGCTAAATAATATAGACACGCTAAAATTAGTTGAATATAAAACACAGTGCGAGATAATAAATTCTCAAATTACAGATATTTGTGATGCCATAATTGACGAGCAGCAAAAATATGTCCGCCGATTAGAGTTCTTTAACGTCATTTTCAGCATCTTGTATTTTATTATAACGGTGGCTATTTTTATCTTCTTTTTGTACGTAATAATAAAAAGATATTTCCTGCCGCTGGTAAAAATGTCCAAATCAATCAATAAAATAATTAAAAATGATTTTAATTTTAATGAACACTTTGTAGAAGTTAAATATCAAAACAAAGTAGGGATGCTTTCGCAAGATATCCGAAAAATGTTAGATAAAATAGCGACTAAGAATAATGAACTAAATCTGCAACAACAAAAGACGTCTGAGGCATTGCAAAATTTTAAACTACTCAGTGACATCGGAAAAAATATTATCACGCAGCTTGACGTCAAAAATATTGTTAAAGTTATTTATGACAATATAAATCCGCTTATCCCGATAACTACTTTTGGAATAGGAATATATAATCAAAGTGATAATATACTGAAGATGTGGAAGTTAGACTCGTTTAGTAAGAAGATACAATACAATTACGAAAAAATAGAAGACAGTAAAGACATCGCAGTAATATCTTTTTTACGTTCCAAAGAAATATTGATTAAAGACTATTTAAAAGAATATCATTATTATATCAACGAGCTCGGTCACAGCTTGAGCATGAACAAATCTATGATATTTGCCCCGCTAAAAACTACCGATGCTACTATCGGGGTCATTTATACAAAATATAAAAATGCTAATATCTATCAAGAGTTTCATCTTGATATTTTACGCAACCTCGCCATATATATCGCTATTGCGATAGAAAATGCTAATGCCTTTGAAATGATTAATTTACATCAACGAGAAATCCTCGAACGAAACGAAGAACTAAATCAACAACGCGAAGAAATATTAAATATAAATGAAAGTCTTGAAATACAAAAACAGAAGTTAGAAGAAGCATTTACTGACATCAAATTCCTAAGCAAAATAGGACAAGAAATAACTTCTAATCTAAGTTTTGAGAGCATCACCGAAAATATATACAAAAATATTAACAAATTCATGGATGTAACCGTCTTTGGCATCGGGGTCTATAATAAAAAACTAAACCGTATAGAATTTGCTAAGCTGATAGAAAATAATATATATTTACCTTTCAATTGTGATAACCTGAGTGAAGAAACACTCTCCGTATATTGTCTCAAAAATGGTAAAGAAGTTATTATCAATGATATTCAAACAGAATATTCAAAATATCTTACTTATAAACCCGAACATAAATTTGGAACAATTCCTACTTCTATAGTTTATTTGCCTCTTAGCAACAAAGGAGAAAAACTTGGCGTGATAACGGTACAGTCGCATCGCAAATTTGCTTATACAGAGCAAGATATAAATATTATCCGAACTCTCGGAGGATATATTTCTATCGCCCTTCTAAATGCAATGGCTTTTGAAGAAATAGAGGTGCAAAAAAATACAATTAAAGAATCGGAACAGAAAATGTCGGACATCATTAATTTCATTCCAGACCCGTTAATGGTAATAGATACTAATGGAAAACTAATGTCCTGGAACAAAAGCATGGAAGAACTTACCGGAGTCAAAGCCGAAAAAGCCGTAGGTACGGACAGCTTAGACTATTCTTTATATTTCTACGAGCAGCGCCGACCTATGCTTTGCGACCTGATTCTTGCTCCTACGACAGAATGGGAGAGCAAATATTCTAATCTTACCCGACTTGAAGATAAATTAATAGGACAATCTTTTGTCCCAAAATTAAATAAGTATCTATGGGGAGCGGCACGTCTGTTATATAATTCTAATAAACAAATAGTTGGCGCCATTCAAATTTCTAAGGACATAACTGAACATATAAACACGTTAAAAAAGATAGAAGAAACAAATGTCTTACTTAACGAGCAAAAATTGGAGATAGAAAATCAGAATTCCGAGATAATGAAAAAATCTATAGAGCTGCACGAATTAGTGGAAGAACTAAAAACCACCTCTGCCGTAGTAGATGATTATAATAAACAATTAGAAAAACTCTCCATTGTCGCAAGCAAGACCGAAAATGCAGTGATGATTGCTAATTTTGATGGCAAGATAGAATGGGTAAACGAAGGTTTTGAACGGCTCTACGGACAAACGCTAAGCAGCTTTAAAAATTTAAAAGGCGAGACAATATACGAAGTTACTACTCATCCTGACCTCCAAACAATCGTAGAAGAAAGTGTAAAGACAAAGAAATCATCTGTTTATATAACTAAAAATCTAAACGCCATGCAAGAAGAAATGTGGGTTCAAACCACTTTGACCCCTATATTTGCCAATGACGTATTAGATAAAATTGTTACTATTGACACTGACATATCCAAAATTAAACTCGCCGAAAAAGAAATAGAAAATCAGAACAAAAAAATCACTTACAGTATTCAATATGCCAGAAGAATACAGTCAGCAATTCTTACCCCGAAAAGACTGATAGACCGCACACTTGCCGAGTATTTTATCCTCTACAAACCTCGCGACATCGTCAGTGGCGACTTCTATTGGGTCTCCCGTAAACAGACAAAAATATTAATAGCCGTAGCCGATTGCACAGGACATGGAGTGCCGGGAGCATTCATGAGCATACTCGGTATATCTTTTCTTAACGAGATAGTTACGAAGATAGTAGAAAAAAATGCTATACAAGAAATACAAGCCAGCACAATCTTGAATCAGCTCAAAGTAAATGTTATCAAGTCGTTACACCAAAAAGGGAAACAACTTGAAACCAAAGACGGCATGGACATAGCAATATGTATTTTTGACATAGACTCGCGAACCATACAGTACGCAGGTGCTAATCTACCACTAATTTTAATTCGTGAACAAATAGAGAACGAAATATTAGAAGTCAATCCAAACAAAGTTACGATGCAAAGTTATGACGACAAAAAAATAAATGTTTATGAAATAAAACCCGACAAATATCCTATCGGAATATCTAAGGGCTCGGTGGATAATTTTGAAGATAAAGAATTTAAAATTAAAAACGGTGACACTATATACATGAACACCGATGGATATATTGACCAATTTGGAGGAGAGGCAGGCAGAAAATATCTGTCCAAGAACTTTAAGATTTTATTAACAAACGTAGTTCACGAAAAAATGGAAGAACAAGAAAAGATATTAGACCAAACGATAGAACAATGGAAGGCATATCCCCGCGAAACAGGAAAAGAATGGAATCAAATTGATGACATCCTGGTGATGGGAATAAAATTCTAAGAACTCGGTGATAGTTTTATTTTTTGGGACTGCATATTAATAAGTGTTGTAACTTATTTAGTTGCTTCGAACTTTCAATTATAAAATTTGCTTTTTCAAGTAGATTTTTATATTCGTCATAGCTTCGTTCAAAGCTTTGTGTTATTAAGTGCATGTTAAGAGTCAGTAGAGCCGCTGCGTCTTCTATTAGATTTGTTAGATTTTCTATTAAATAAAGTGTTCCGTTGGGATTCAACGCTTTGTGCAAATTTTGTAATATTATGAGCGCTTTTTCATCGTTCCAGTCATGAATTATGCGACTCAGAATAAAAGCATCGGCAAATATAGGGATATTTTCAAAGAAATTACCACTTACTATTTCTACATTTTTAATTCTAATTAATTTTGTAACTTCCTGTTTTTCAAAGATAAAACATTTTGTATTCGGACAATTCATAGCGATATATTCTATTAAAGCTCCCATTCCTCCTCCTATGTCGGCAATAGTGTGGTGATTAGATAAGTCATGTAGTTTACATATATTTTTGTAGTCGTCGCGAGCATATTCGTTCATCGCTTTTTGATATTTTTCTACTCGTTCGGCATCTTTGGACAAATAATCAAAAAAAGCCGATTTATAAATATTTTCAAAAGCGGGGCGTCCCGTTTTTAAAGTGTATTCTAAATTTTGCCAGGCGCTTAAATTCTCTTCTCCCCAATGAAGACAAGCATATTTTAGCGTTTCCGGATTGTTGTCGGTTAATAATAAGCTCTTTTCGGTAAGCAGGAATTGATTCAAGTTTCGTGTTAAATAATCTGTTTGAACTAATGCGTCTAACAATGCGGTTAAAACTTTCTCATTAAAGTTGTCTGAATAGCAAATTTTTTCAATGGTATTATTTCCATTTTCTATCAAATCAAATAAATTTGTTTTGCATGCCGTTTTTACCGCTAAATATTCCCAATGTTTTGTAAATAAAGATTTTAAGTCGTCTTTTATCATGGCTATAATTTTATAAAGTTTTTTATTTTTATACAAATATAAAAAAGAAAAAGAGTAGTCCTAAAAAAGTAATGTTAAATTATGTTAATTTTATTTATCAACTCCTTTGGAGTTGGAAAAAGTTGCTATTATTAGTCCACTGATTTTATCGGTTGTTATTTAAGTGCAACTCCTTTGGAGTTGGAAAATGTTGTTTTTATCAGTCCACCGATTTTATCGGTGATTATTTAAGTGCAACTCCTTTGGAGTTGGAAAAAGTTGCTATTATTAGTCCACTGATTTTATCGGTGGTTATTTAAGTGCAACTCCTTTGGAGTTGGAAAAAGTTGCTATTATTAGTCCACTGATTTTATCGGTGGTTATTTAAGTGCAACTCCTAATGAGTTGGAAAATGTTGCTTTTATTAGTCCACCGATTTTATCGGAGTTTATTTAAGTGCAACTCCTAATGAGTTGAAAAATAAGACTATTTTTTTTCAAATAGTTAAATAAAGTTAAGAAACAAAAAAAATTAGAACTATGTATTGCATAATACTAAATAAAATATATATATTTGCATAAAAAAGTATAATGTATAAAATACAACGCAGTATAAACAATAAAACATTAATTATATGGTAAACGAAAATGCGAATGCACAGATGCGCAAAGGAGTTCTGGAGTATTGCATACTGACAATTTTGTCTAAGCGAGATGCGTATGCTTCTGACATAATAGAAAAGTTGAAGGAGGCGGAGCTGATAGTTGTGGAGGGAACTTTATATCCTTTGTTGACACGTCAAAAAAATGCGGGGCTTCTCAGTTATCGTTGGGAAGAGTCTACCCAGGGTCCTCCGCGAAAGTATTATAAGATAACCGACTCGGGTAGCAAAATTTTGGAAGAGATGGAGAATGCATGGCGAGGACTTGTAGAATCAGTGGAGGCAATAAGAAATAGTAACAATTAAAAAAAACGAAATATGAAAAAGACTTTAAGTATTAATATCGGCGGATTTGTGTTTATTATAGACGAGGATGCATATCAAATATTAGCATCATACATAGAGAAGTTGACTTCACGTTATAAGTCTGTAGAATCCGGTGAAGAAATAATTGCAGATATAGAGGCGCGAATAGCCGAATTATTTCAACAAAAACTTGCAGGACGTCAAGTGGTAGTTGCTGCACAAGTGACAGAGGTAATAGCACAATTAGGAACGCCGGAAGATTTTGAAGATGAAACAGAGAATCCGGTAAATCCGGTAAAAAAAGAGAAAATTATTTTTCGGGATCCGCTAAATAGACTCATCGGAGGCGTATGTGGAGGATTAGGTAATTATTTGGGAATTAGTGCCAATATCATACGCATAGTATTTTTATTTGCATTTTTGTTTTATGGTTCAGGAGTTCTTATATATATAATATTGTGGATAATAATGCCGCTCGCAAAGACGACCTCACAAAAGCTTATAATGAAAGGTGAAAAAATAACCATTCAAAATATAGAAAAATCTATCAAACAAGAATTTAATCAAGTAAAAAACAGCTTTTTGCGATGGAAAAATGCCCCGAATACACAAAATTTTAAGGACTCGGCGTCTGGATCGTTAAATGTATTTTTTTCTGTATTAAAAGCTGTAGCAACGGTTATAGTTTTTATTACCGGAATATTCTTAGTTTTATTTGGACTGATGACAATACTATTTATTATTCTTGCACCTATTTTAACCGATACATTTTTGATTCCTAATGCGATGCAAGTAGAGGGAATAAATTTATTTGGATTAGCCACTATATTGACTTCGCATACAAATATTATTCTCGCTTATATAAGTTCCATTTTGTTAGGCGTTTTGCCTATGTTAGCAGCAATTTATGTAGGAATAAAATTGATTTTAAGAATAGAACACCGTAACCAGCGACTAAATATAACAATGCTCGGATTGTGGATAATCGGAATTATTTTGTCGGTTGTCGTAACTATCCGAATAATAGGTGACTATAAAGTACGAACCGATTACGAAATTACAGAAGATGTTCAGACAAACTCGGACACTATTTTTGTAAAAACAACAGATAATGAAGAATTATATTCCAAATATGAAAATTACGAGCAGTTAGATTTTGACGGCGCTTTAATCTTTGTAAAAGATGGCGACAAAGAAGTATATATCAAACCACGTTTGGACATCCGAAAAAGCAAAAACGACAAGATAACAATAGAATACAATATCAGAGCCAACGCAAATACGCGACGTGAAGGATTGGAATATTGCAAAGACGTTGATTACCTTTTTTATCAAAACGACAGTATATTGAATTTTTCGCAGTATTTTACATACAAACAAAATAATAAATGGCATGGCGAAAAAGTGGATATAATTTTATATCTACCTGTCAATAAATATGTTTATCTTAATGAGACTTCGCGAAGTATAATTTTTGATATTCACAATCGTCATGATATGTGGGACTATGACATGGTAGAAAAGATGTGGAAAATGACTGACAGCGGACTTATACTTGCTGATAAAGACAGCATCGCAACAAATTAACAACATATTTGTGACATATTTGTGACATGTTTGTGACATGTTTGTAAAAAATCACAATCTCCCACTTTAGAAACTATAAAAGCGAGAATCTGGATTTCTTTTTACAAACATGTCACAATTATTCTTTATTCATTGTTATATACGGTTCTTTATTTGCAAAAACTATAGGTAATTTTATAATT
>DYQJ01000384.1 GCA_020719345.1 Draconibacterium orientale
CTTATAATTCTTATATGGTTCAAAATTTTGTCCAACTTTATAAGGGTAGCCCATTATTCCAAAAAAGAATTAACTTAAATTAATTATAGTTAATATATTTCTTTATTTTATTTTTTTGAACTATATTAGCGCAAAAATTGATATTTTAAAATTTTAAACTTATGAATACCGAAAAAAAGATTAATTTGAGACCAATTATTTTGCAGTTATTAGGTGGAGCAGTAGGTGGATTTTTAGCCATCGCTTTGTTTTTTTATATGATGCCAAGTCAACAGATAAGTATGACAACAGATTCTGAGGAAGACAGCAAATTTACACATCTGACAAAGAACTATGTGGGAGTAAATTTTGGGGAGACCGACTTTTCAGAGATAGCACAAACCGCAATAGAAGCGGTGGTACACGTCAAAACTACGTATTATACCGACTATGATAATCCTTTTTACAACTATTTCTACGGCGGAGGTGCAGATGCTAAGCCATTAGAAGAAGAGGCAAGCGGTTCGGGAGTTATTATTAGTGAAGACGGTTATATTGTTACTAATAACCATGTTATAGAAGATGCCACAACTTTAACGGTCGTGCTAAACAACAAGAAATCGTACACCGCAAAAGTAATAGGTCGCGACCAGACTACTGACATAGCACTTATAAAAATAGAGGAAACCGGATTGCAGACATTAAAATTTGGCAACTCGGATGAATTAAAAATTGGAGAATGGGTACTCGCCGTAGGAAACCCTTTTAATTTAACCTCCACAGTAACCGCCGGAATTGTCAGCGCGAAAGCACGAAATTTAGACATCCTTAGCAAAAGCTACGCCATAGAGTCGTTTATACAAACGGATGCCGCAGTAAATCCCGGAAATAGCGGAGGCGCTTTAATCAATGTAAAAGGTGAATTGATAGGTATAAATACTGCTATTGCCTCTTATACAGGTTCTTACTCTGGCTACTCTTTTGCCGTACCAGCTACAATAGTCCAAAAAGTTGTCGCAGACATCTTAGAATACGGAATAGTGCAACGTGCCATGCTCGGAGTTACTATCAAAGAAATAGATGACGCATTTGCAAAAGAACTAAAAATAGACGACCTGCAAGGAGTTTATATAGAAAGCGTAACTGACAATGGAGCAGCTAAAGAAGCAGGAATACTGGCAGGAGATATTATTGTTAAAATCGGCGGACAAAAAATCGGCGAAGTTACCGAAATGCAAGAAAAACTCGGACAACTAAGACCCGGAGATGTAGTCATTGTAACAGTAAAACGAGATAACGAACTAAAGGACATCTCCGTTACTTTAAAAAATCAAAAAGGCGGAACAGAACTCGTAAAAAATAGTAAAATAGATATACTCGGAGCAACTTTTGCCGAACTATCCGAAATAGAATTAACCGAACTAAACATAAAGAACGGTATTAAAGTGGTAGAATTAAAATCAGGTAAATTTTTGAAAGCTGGAATAAAAGTGGGATTTGTTATTACTAAGGTAAATGATAAAAAAATACTAACAACCAATGACCTCGAAACAGAAATAAATATCTCAAAAGGAGGAGTATATATAGAGGGAATGTACCCAGATGGAACTATCAGCTACTATGCCTTCGGTTTAAGATAAAAAAATTGTAACTATTTAGGTAGATTATATTATTTATTATCAATTAATTAACAAATAATTATGAGA
>DYQJ01000184.1 GCA_020719345.1 Draconibacterium orientale
CGCAGAGTTTCGCAAAGTTTCTCGCAGAGTTTCGCAAAGTTTCTCGCAGAGTTTTGATAATCAATAAATTTAGGTGCTAAATAGTTACAAAAACGTTTATATATCTTTATATTTTACCATAAACGTTTGAGGGATACAAGAATTGTATCCCTCAAAAAAATGTAAAATATATAGTTAGTTCAAAAGTATGGTTTTGAATTATTTATCAAATTCAATAGGTTTTTGAAACAGTTTTAAAAAATTTTCTTTGATTATTTTCTTTAATTCGTCTATGTCTATATCTTTTCCGAGTTCTTTTTGTATAGATGTTACTCCTTTGTCGGCGAATCCACATGGGTTGATGTAGTTAAAATAGCTTAAATCAGTGTTTATGTTCAGTGCGAGTCCATGCATAGTGACTGCTCGGCTGATTCTTACTCCGATGGCACAAATTTTTCTTGCTTTTTCGGTGTTTACATCTATCCACACCCCTGAGGCACCTTCCAGACGTGTTGTTACAATATTGTAATTAAGTAGTGTTTGTATAATGGCTTCTTCTATTTTCCAGACATATTTTTTTGCTAATATTCCAAAATTGTCAAGGTCAAAGATAGGATAAATAACTAATTGTCCGTAACCATGATAAGTTATATCTCCACCTCTGTTAGTCTTGAAGAAAGTTGCATTGATAGACTTTAAGAAGTCATCATTAATAAGTAAATTATTTTCGTCACCGCTTTTCCCGAGCGTATATACATGTGGATGCTCACAAAAGAGGATATAATTTTGTGTCGGCAGGGCATTGTTTTTTTTTTCAATTATCTCGTTAAACAGTTCTTCTTGTGCAGCAAAAGCTTGCGAATATTCTATTGTTGCTAAGTCCTTGATTATAATTTCTTTGTTCATTACATTTGATTTTTACTTTATTATTAATAATTTTACTAAGATTTTTCAACTTTGCCAAAGTTTGAAACTTTGGCAAAGTTGAAAAAAATTATTTACTAAGATTTAAAAACTTTGCCAAAGTTTGAACTTTGGCAAGTTGGAGAAAAAATTATTTACTAAGATTTAAAAACTTTGCCAAAGTTTTAAACTTTGGCAAGTTGAAAAAAATTATTTACTAAGAATCTTAGCTTCTACTCTACGATTTAATTGTCTTCCTTCTGCGGTAGCGTTATCTGCTACTGGCTGGTCTTTTCCGTATCCTGCTGCTACGAGTCTAATTTCCGGTACTCCGATGCTGACTAAGTAAGCAACTACTGCTTTAGCTCTATTTTGAGATAGTAATTTATTGTTTGCAGCATTTCCCACGTTATCAGTGTGTCCTGAGATTTCTATGACAAGTGCCGGATATAGTAAAAATATTTGTCCTAACTTATTAAGTTCCGGGTAGGATTCGGGTCTGAGCGTTGCTTTACCGGTATCAAAGAATACGTTACGTAATACTACTTTTGCGCCTGGGTCGAAAGGTAACAATTGAATATCTATGACAATTTCTTGAAATTCAGTTTCTGCGGGTATCTCGAAGTTTTCGGAGTGGAACATATATCCTTCTGCGTTTACGGTCATTCCGTAGTTTTTGCCTGATGGTAACATGACGGTATATTCTCCTGTTTGTGCGTTAGTTTTGATAGTTTGTAATACTTCATTGGTGGCATTGTCAATAATTTCTATGGTAGCATATAGTGGCTTTGCAGTGCTAAACTCTGTAACTTTACCTTTTACTATGGTGAGCTTCATTGTTTTGATAAATACCGGTTCTTCTAACACGATTTCTTCGGTAGGTTTTTTCACAAACGCCACGAGTTCGTCTTCGTTGTCTTGGTAATTAGGTTTTTCTTTTCCGAGGAATATTACTGAATATAGGTCGTAGTCTCCATAGTTGTCGGCATTTCCTTTAGAGGCATAATAACCTGTTCTTCCTGCTTGGTCTATAGAGAAGAACATGTCGTCTTCGGCAGTATTTATAGGGTAGCCGAGATTAATAGGTTCAGTCCATGTTCCGTCCATGAGCTTGTAAGATTTAAAGACGTCAAATCCGCCCATTGTTTTGTGTCCCTTAGAAGCAAAATATAGAACGCTGTCATTATTAGTAAGATATACGGATTCTTCATCGTATTCGGTGTTAATAATATTTCCGAGATTTTTTGGCTTACTCCAACCGAGATTTGAATTTTCGCGTCTTCTGGTGACCCATATATCTTTTCCGCCGTATCCTTTTTTAGAATTACTTACAAAATAAATAACTGCGGAGTCATGCGAAAAAGTGAGCGTTGTTTCTTGGTGTCTCTTAGTATTTATACGTTTGATAACCTTCTTAGGACGTCCCCATTTATCGTTATCGTAGTTAAAATCGGCTTTATAGATATTTCCATTATACTTATTTCCGCGATAGACGAGCATCTCATATCCGTTGCTGGAGACAGCGACTGCTGCATCATTACCTTTAGAATTAATTGGTTTTGGATAGCTCTTGGCATCATGCCATTTACCGTTAATGAAGCTTGTGAAATAAATATCTTCAAAAAATTCTTTTGTCAGTGGATTTCGTTTTCCGCCGACTGTTGTAGGTCTCTTAGAAGTAAAAAGCACTACCGAGTCTAAGTAAGTAACAAAGACAGGTGCGTAATCTGGTTGCTCGGTATTTATTCCGGGTCCGAGATTCTCAATTAAAACTCTGACCGGCGTTTTCATGATTTCTATTCCGTTATTACATTCTTCTATGCGTCTTTCGGTGTTGTAAGTGCTTTTTTTCAAAGCTTTAATGTCTAAAGCATCAGAATAATCTTTGTAAGAAGCTATGGCTTTTGGCATGTTTTCGTTCAGATGATATGCTCGTCCCATCCAAAAATGTATGTCCGAAGTTACAAAAGCGTCTGTGTCGTATGCTTCAAGTATGTATTTAAGCGCATTCTTCTGGTCAGATTTTTTAATGTAACAAATTCCTATTTTGTATGACAGTTCGGCACAGTCGGCGTTGTACTCGTATGCTTTTAGATAGTAGTCTAATGCGAGTTCATAACTACCTTTGAGTTTTTGTTTGTAAAGCCGATTCCCTTTTTTTATATTTTTCCATGCCTCTGTATAACCGGCTTCATCTACTTTAAATTTCTCTTTCTCTATTTTAGGATTCTGTTGCGAATACGCAAATCCTAAGCTACCAATTAAAAAAACCAAAATAAAAGATATTTTTTTCATCTCTAATAAAGTTTGTTTTGATATTAATATGTTGAATTATTTACAGTCTACAAGAAATTCGCGTGCTTCGTAAACGCCGAGAGAGAGTGCTGTTTCCCAGTCTTTGCATGCGGATTTGAACTTTTTTTGCATCTCCTTAGAGCTTCCTCTGTTAGCGTATGCGAATCCATATTTGGGGTCTAATTCTATTGCTTTAGAAAAAGCTTCTTCGGCTTTAGCATATTTTTCAAGTTTCATGCGTGCAGTACCGAGATTGTTATATGCGTAAGCATAGACTTTGTTTAATTCGGTAGCTTTCTCAAAATCTTTTTCGGCGCCGGCATAGTCTTCTAATTTGAATTTTGTAGTCCCTCTGTTGTTGTATGCGATGGCATAATTTGCGTCAAGCGAAATGGCTTTATTGTAATCTTCTAATGACTCTTTGTACTTTGCGAGTTTGCGGTATGCGCTTCCTCTGTTGTTATAAGCAAAGGCAAGCGTATTGTCAAGGGCAATCGCCTTAGTATAATCATCTACGGCTTCTTGAAACTTGTTTATCATACGATATGCGCTTCCGCGGTCGTGGTAAGCATAGATGTATCTATCATTTTTTTCTATTGCTTTTGTATAAGACTTTATTGCCTCTTCATAATTAGCGAGTTGAAAATATGCCACTCCTTCATAATAGAAGACATTAGCTTCAGTGTATTCAAACTTGACTGCAACTTTAAAATCTTCTATAGATTCTTGATATTTCTTTAAGCTGACCTTAGCATAGCCGCGGTTGAAAAACGCTTTTCCCATAGAGGGATTAATAGAAATGGCTTTATCAAAATCTTCTACGGCTCCGGTGTAGTTTTCTACTTCTAATCTGACACATCCCCGATTGAAATACGCCTTGTCAAATTTGTCGTTAATAAGAATCGCTTGGCTAAACTCTTCTATTGCCTTAGTATAATTCTTATCGGCATAGCTTTGTAAACCTTGATTATAAATGATTTCGGCTTCCTGCCCCCCAACCACCACTTCTTGCGAATAGGACACAAAAATACTCATTATCAAAGTAAAGACTAAAAAAGTTATTTTTTTCATACATCTTAATTATTTAATTTGTTAATAAATTTATTATTTTTTGATTTGTAAAATTAAATATTTTTTTATTAATTATTTTAATATTTTCTATTTAAAATTAAAAAAAGTTTATTTTTGTAATAAATAAAATTATTATTTACTAAACTTTTATAAAAAAAACATTATGCTACAAAGAATTCAGACCGTTTATTTGTTCCTAAGTGCTTTATTATTAAGTACTATTCTTTTTTTCCCATTATTTGAATTTAACACCGCAGAATATGTGTTAGATAGTTTTGATTTATCACAAACAACTAACGAAGCACAAACTGTAGTGTTCAGTACTCTCCCGTTAGCAATTATTGTTATACTTGCTATGCTACTTTCTATGATAACAATTTTTTTCTACAAAAAAAGAGTTTTACAGATGCGACTGACTATTTATAATTTGATAATAATACTCGGCATTTATATACTGCTGTCA
This sequence comes from Draconibacterium orientale, assembly GCA_020719345.1. GTDB lineage: Bacteria > Bacteroidota > Bacteroidia > Bacteroidales > DYQJ01 > DYQJ01. Next base: position 4,712 of record DYQJ01000184.1, read on the forward strand.
TTCTATCGTTTTTATGTTATAGATTTTACAATTGTTGATACTTACTACAACTTTACGCTTATTTTTCCTATTATCTCGGTCATTCTTACTTATATGGCAAACAGCAGAATAAAAAAAGATGAAGACTTAATTCGTTCAGTGGACAGAATAAGATAAAATTTAATATTATGCAAAAGAAAAAATTTAATTTCAGACAGATATTTATTCTCTTACTGCTTATAATTTCGGGATATATTTTTTATAATGTAGCCATAAAAAACAATTCGCAAGAAGAACAACCGACAAATGAAGTTTATTGCTTAGAAGAAGGAAAGAATAAAGATGAGATAATAGAGGTGTTTAAAAATGCTGAAGGGAAAACTGCTACTTTATGTGTGGGAGATAAAAAGTTCGGACTTTATCATATCTTGTATGGGCATTCGGTTGATTGCAATACAGAAAATAAAGACAAGGATACTTTATTTCCACCGAAGACAACAATAAAACAAATAACTGAAGGCATAAAAGAGGTCTTTACTACTGGAGAATTAGAATTAACAAATGACAAATATATTTTTACTAAAAAAATAACCTTAAATGGAGTTAAGGGAATGCACTTACTGGTAGTCGGAAAAAATGATAAAATTGTCACGTTTTACCGAAAAAATAGACAAAGCGATTAGCTGAAAAAATTATATTGATGCTGCAACTTGCCAAAGTTTTAAACTTTGGCAAGTTTAAAAATAGAAAGAATTATTCGCTGATTCTTAAATAGTTAAATTTTAATTCTAATACTTCTTCCAGGTCTTGTCCGCCCTCTTTTAATTCGTCGTCGTCGTAGAACCAATTTATTTCATATTCATAATCTTGTTGCACGAGTGTTTGTACTTGCTCTAATAATCGGGCTAAGTATTTAGCCGATCTGGAGTTGAAATACTCGAAGCGAATATTTATAGTGGTCTTCTTCTGCGGCGTATTAACATATTGTCGGAACCAGTCAATTAGTGGTGCATACAATTCGTCGGTGTTCTCCGGAGTAGATCGCCCTTTCATTTCCATCAGCCCATTAAGATAATCAAATTTAATGTCCGGCATCTTTAAACTCCCTTTTTGATAAATATTTTTCATAGGCATAAAAAATTAGTTATTGACAAATGTATAAAATCATTTTAAAAAAAACTAAATTTTTTATTTTTATTTATACTTTTTTTTTATTTTTACTAATATTTTAAAACTTTTTATTAGTACTAATTACATAAAAAATAAAAAATGATACGATTTCCTTCTATACGTAAGATGGTCGATGACGCATTGAATACATTTCTGCGCTTCCCGTTTGTTATTATTATTGCTTTTATAGGTACAATTGTCTCTATTCTGATGATAGACAGAAACTATGGAGCCGAAGATGAAATATATGTTTTGGCGAATGTGTTGCAGACATGTTTTATTGGACTTGTCTTGTACATTTCCATAGATTTATTTGCCGAGATGCGAGAATTTTCGTTGCAGAAACAGATGATATTAAGATTTGTGGCGACTGCTTTTTTGATTGTATATTATTTTCTTCTGCCGGTGCCGTTTTTGTATGTCAATGTTTACCGAACTATTCTTTTGTTGATTGCCTTACATTTGTTAGTTTCGTTTATACCTTTTTTAATTAAGGGAAAGCAAAAAGCGTTCTGGAATTTTAATCAATTATTGTTTATTAGAATAGTTTTGTCGTTGTTATTCTCGGCTATATTATTCACTGGATTGGCAGTCGCAATAGGTGCGGCAAGTTATCTTTTTGATCTCAACGTACAAGAAGAAACGTATGCACATCTTTGGATAATAATAGTGGGGATTTTCAATACGTGGCTCTTCCTTGCCGGTTTACCGCAAGATTTTGATTATGAGGAAGATAATTTACCATATCCGTTTTTTCTTAAAATATTGGCACAATTTATTTTATTTCCATTGGTTGCGATATATTTTTTGATTTTGTATATTTACATGATAAAAATAGGAATAGAAGTAAAAATGCCGGCTAATATGACAGCTTATATGGTTTTGGGTTTTTCTATTATGGGCATTTTTTCTTTGTTATTGGTATATCCACTTCAAGACTCGGAGTCTAATCGTTGGATCCGTACATTCTCTAAGTGGTTTTATGTAGCACTTTTACCTTTGATAGTGTTACTCTTTCTTGCCATAAGTGTCCGCGTCAATCAATATGGAATAACCGAAAATAGATATTTTATTATTCTACTTGCACTTTGGCTACTCGGTATTTCTATATATATGCTCATTCGCCGCCAAAAAGATATTAAAATAATACCTATTTCGCTCGCTATATTGGCTTTTTTGTCTTCTATGGGACCCCTGAGCGGATTCACTATTTCTAAATATAGCCAATTAAATCAATTAGAAAAAGTTTTAATAGAAAACAAAGTTCTTATAGACGGCGAGTTTCACGAAATAGACACATTAAATTATGACGTAAATGTCCGAATAGAGTCAATTGTTCATTATTTAACAAGCACACATGGACACGAGCCATTTCAAAAGTTCTTTAAAGATATAGACCTGGACTCTATATATACTGCTAATAATAACTATAATATAAAACCGCAAATATTAAAACTAATGAAGATAAAATCTGTTTACTACAATGATTATGCAGAGGCAGAAAAATCTTTCAAGCGTTTTTATTTTGCTAAAGTATCGGCTACCGAAAATATAATTTTAGTAAAAGATTACGATTATTATGGAACATTAAATTTATATTCTTATGATAATAATCAAAATCAGATGGAGATGATATATAATTTTGATGATAAAGAGTTGAAAATAGAATATGACAACCTCAAAGATTCTTTGTACATAAAAATACAAGATAACTCATATAGGTTTGATATTACCGAAATGGCAAAAAAAATAAATGACAATTATAAAAATACGGATACTTACAATAAAGATGATAATTATAATTATTCCATTCAGGAATCGGAGATGATCTTAGTTTATGAAGATAATACTTTCAAGATGAAGATATTATTTTCTCATTTAGATGGTAAGTTTTATCACGATGGCGATGTAGCCATTTCAACTTTTGGTGCTAATATATTGTTTAAAATAAAGTAAAAAATTTGGGCATGTTTCATTTATTAGGTTACACTTCTTTGCGAAACTTTGCGTGAAATATTTGATTATCAATTTCTCGCAGAGTTTCGCAAAGAAAAAAGTGTAAACTACTTTTAAGCGGTTATGAAATATGCCTTCTTAATTTATAATTTATAATTCTTAATTTGTATCTATTTAGGTATATTATATTATTTATTATCAATTAATTAACAAATAATTATGTGAATTTAGAATTTTAGCAACGTAGTTGCGAAATCTTTGTAGAAAAAAATTAGCATCAATTGCAGACGATATAAAATATTGATTAAAAAAGATTTCGCAACTACGTTGCTATTTTGGTGTGGATGTTATTTATTTTCTACAAAGATTTCGCAACTACGTTGCTATTTTGGTGTGGATGTTATTTATTTTCTACAA
>DYQJ01000185.1 GCA_020719345.1 Draconibacterium orientale
TAATGCAGTTTCGGATTACAAACTCCTGTTATATTAAATTTTTTTATCATATTTTCTTTTTATTTTTGCAAATGTACTTTTTTTTTATTAAAAATCAAAACAAATTTTCATATTTTATATTTTTTTGAAATATACTTATTTTTTTTTATCTTTGCGAAAAATAATCATAAAATAATGAGCATTTATAAAGAGATATTAAAACAGTATTGGGGCTACTCCGATTTTCGCACTTTGCAAGAAGATATAATTATTTCGGTAGCCGACAAAAATAAAGATACTCTGGGATTATTACCCACTGGGGGCGGAAAATCTATAATATTTCAAGTACCTGCCTTAGCTAAGAATGGAATATGTATCGTCGTTAGTCCGTTAATTGCACTTATGAAAGACCAAGTAGAAAATCTTGCTAAGCGCGGTATTAAGGCAGCCGCTATATATACCGGAATGAGCCGCCACGAGATAGAATTAAATATAAATAATTGTGTGTTCGGAAATTACAAATTTTTATATCTGTCCCCAGAGCGTCTTACAACCGATTTATTTTTATCTAATTTGCCTAAGATGAAGGTCAATCTAATAGCAATAGATGAGTCGCATTGCATCTCGCAATGGGGATATGACTTTCGTCCTTCGTATTTACAAATTGCTAAGATACGCGAGTTTTTACCACAAATACCTATTCTTGCACTAACCGCTACCGCTACACCAGAGGTAGTGATTGATATTCAAGATAAATTAAAATTTAAAGAACATAATATTTTCAAAAAAAGCTTCGAGCGAAAAAACTTAATCTATATTGTAAGATATGTAGAAGATAAGAATAATTATTTGTTAAAAATTGTTCTCTCCAACAACGGCTCCGGAGTAGTATATGTAAAAAATAGGAAACAGACGAAAGAAGTTGCTATGTTTTTGCAAAAAAATAAGGTCTCCGCCGACTATTATCATGCAGGAATAGAGCCAAAAGAAAAAGATTTAAAACAAGAGGCATGGAAAAAAGGTCGCACACGAATTATTGTTTCTACAAACGCCTTCGGAATGGGAATAGATAAAGCCGATGTCCGTTTTGTCGTTCACATGGATTTGCCAGACTCCTTAGAAGCTTATTTTCAAGAAGCCGGAAGAGGAGGACGAGACGAAAAAACTGCATACGCGGTCTTACTTTATAATGATAACGACAAAGCTAAGCTATACGAAAATATTGAAAATTCGTATCCTTCAAAAGAAATTATAAAAAATGTCTATAATGCGATGGCTAATTATTTTCAACTTCCTGTAGGAACAGCTAAGGGACAAAGTTTTGGATTTGATATTATGGAATTTGCAAAAAAGTATTCTATGTCTATTGTAACTGTTTACAACAGCTTAAAGTTTTTACAACGTGAAGGTTATATAGAATATACTGAAGATATTTTTAATCCTTCCAAGATGATGTTTACTGTGTCAAGAGACCAACTTTATAAATTCCAAGTAGCAAACGAAAAATTTGATACATTTCTTAAATTATTGTTACGAATATATGGCGGACTATTTTCAAATTATGTTAATATTGATGAAAAATATATAGCTACCAAATCTAATATTTCTGAAGACCTTGTCAAACAATATCTTACTTTATTAGATAAAAACAATATTATAAGCTATGCACCTCAACAAAACACGCCTTACATAATTTACACCGAAGAAAGATTGGATGAACGAAATCTAAGAATCTCTAAAGAAAATTATGATGACTTGAAAAACAGATATATTCAAAAAATAGATGTGGTATTAAAATATGCCACCGGCAAACATAAATGCCGAAGCTTAGCACTTTTAGAATATTTTGGTGAAACCGAAGCCGAAAAATGCGGAAACTGTGACGTCTGTCGTAACCGTAACGAGAACAATATTACAAATGTAGAATTTACAAAAATATCGGAACAGATTATCAATACATTAATTGCTTCACCATTGATATTAAACGAGTTAGTGTTAAAATTACCTTTTTTAGAAAACAAAATTTTAACTGTGATTCAAACATTATTAGAAAATAATAAGATAAAATATAATGAAAAATTGGAATTATCGGCTATTTAATTTTATCCACAAAGTTATGAAAAATATAAAAATTTTCATAGCTTTGTGGTAAAATATACTCATAGTATACTCAAAATGGATATAATTTTAACTTTTATTCTTATGTAATTGTTTGGTAATTAAAACTTTGCCAAAGTTTTCAACTTTGGCAAAGTTGCCGTTTATAGTATAAAATTAAAAAAATAACTTCGGAATTTATAATTTATATAGTTATACTTTTGGACTAATCATCTTATCTCGTACTTGTACAAATGATTTCTGAGCTTTTAATACTCTAAATATAAATAGTAACAAGTTTTTATACTCGGCTAATATATTTAAAAACAATAAGCTGCTTCTAATTTCTATCTCCGAACCTTTGATTTTTATAATATGTAATGCTCGCAACTGCTCTACTTTTTGTAACAGCTTTTCTTGAAGCTTTTCTTCAGCTTCCTGTCCCACAAAATTATTGTAAGCTATTCGTTTACTTATATTTGTACAATACGCATTTAACTCATTTTTTAATTCTTCCAATTCTTTGATAATGTCTTTTTCAAAAGTTAAATGATTATTATCTATGTGTTCAAAAATAGGAAAAACTATGTACTGGGTAGCATTTGCTACTTCTCGCAAATGATCTACTACTTGAATATAATATTGTGCTGCATCTAAATAATTTGGCTCCAAAAGATGAACTATTTTGTGAATATCATTTTTAAAATTCTTCGTCTCACTGCTCAACTTTTTGCTTCGTTTCTTTGCCTTCTTCAAAAGTTTTAAGTCTTCGCTGCTAAGTCCTACAAAAGTCTTTTCAAAAATAATAGGTAGCTCATCTATAGTCTTGGTAACATTTTCGGTACACTTTTCAAAAACATTTTCACGACTAATAACGGGACTCTCTGCCTCTGCCTCGTCCTCTTTTTGACGTTCTGCCAGACGTTTTTTGTGATATATCTTTGATTTATAGAACGAAAACATCGCAAGTAAACAGACGACACCAACAGCTATAGCGCCGCCAAAATGTATAAAATTAGCTATTAAAAATGACACCGTAAACGCAACAAAAGCGGTAATGAACCAACCTCCGATGACGGTCAAAACTCCGGAAACTCTATAAACAGCACTTTCGCGTCCCCAGGCGCCATCTGATAAAGATGTCCCCATCGCAACCATAAATGTTACATAAGTAGTTGATAACGGCAGTTTTAATGCGGTACCCATTGCTATCAAAATACTTGCGGTGACCAGATTGACCGAAGCTCGTATCAAATCAAAAGCAGGAGCTTGTTTGGCTTCTTCCTTAGATAATTTTATCTTCTCAAACCGAGAAGCAAGTTTCTCTCGTATGCTTTTTGGGAAAAAATTGGACACAAAATTAGAACTCACAACAGATATCCGAACTATAGAACGTGACATCGCTGTAGAACCAAAACGTTCATAACCTGAATCTTGACGACTTAAATTAACAGAGGTTTCAGTAACGGTCTTTGCCTTCTTAGACAACCACAACGTAACAACCATTATTAAGCCCGCGATAATCAAAAAATATTCGTTTGCAGAAACCTTTTCGGCTAAGGACTCCATTGTGAAAACATCGGCAGGAATACCGGAAGCCGAATATTGTTGCCACGAAAAGAAACCTGCAAGAGGAACACCTATAAAATTGACCAAATCATTACCGGCAAATGCCATCGCAAGTGCAAAAGTTCCAGCCAAGACGACTATTTTTAATATATTAATCTTTGTGAACCATATCAATAACTGAAAAACTGTTGTAAAGAATGCGAAATTAATTATAAAAACTAATAATTTATTCTCTAAAAGAAATTTTACAAAGCTCAACTCGGCAAATGTAGAACCCTTGAAACCACTGATAAACATGAAGTAAAATATCACTGCAAAAGATAAGCCACCCCAGATACCGCCGAAATATTTGTACGTTTTTGAGATGTCAAAGCTAAAAACCAAGCGCATCAATGCCTGAATTATCAAGCCCCCACTAAAAGCCACGACAACCGATACTAATATTCCGGATATTATTCCTAAAGCCCGCTCCGTATTTATATAATCCGAGAGCATGCCACCATTGGCTTGAATTTTCCACAAACTGATAGCTACAGCACCTCCTAACAACTCAAATACCAGCGAGACCGTAGTAGAAGTCGGAAAACCGAAGGTATTGAAAACGTCTAAAAGTATTATATCCGTCAGCATCACCGCAAGAAATATTACTATGATTTCCGAAAAAACAAATTCTCCCGGATGAAAAATTCCCTTCCTCGCTACCTCCATCATCCCATTTGAAAACATTGCACCTATCACTATACCTACACTTGCAACTATCATTATGACCCAAAATTTAGAAGTACGCGAACCAATGGCGGATACTAAAAAGTTCACTGCATCATTGCCTACGCCTACTACGAGGTCAATACAAGCAAGTATAAATAATAAACCTACAAAACTTATAAATATGTACTCCATCTTTTTATTTTTTTAGTTTAATGATACAAAATTAAAATTGATATTTTACTTTCAAAACTTTTTTCACTATTTATATTTATTGTTAATAAATTTTTAATTTATTGTTATTTTTTCTTTCATATATTGATATTCTAAAAAAAAAATTGCATTTTTGCAATAAATACTAAATTTTAAATAGCTCGCAAAGATGATAAAACAATTTACACAAAAAACAACTTCGTTGATAATTGCCACTGCGATGGCAGTTTTAAGCTCTACTGTGGTGCTGTTATACTATTTTTTGCAACCGGTAAATATATTTATTTTCCTAATTATCAGCTTATTAATATCTTTTGTGACCGCATATATAATTATTTTTTATGCAGTTCATTTTTTTATCATGGAACGAATAAAACCCATTTATAAAACTCTTGAAAATGTTACTCCGAAAAAATTAGATGTTTATCAAAGCGCCGACGACGTGGACATCATTGCGGACATTCAAAAAAAGGTCACTAATTGGGCGAAAAAAAAAGCCAAAGAAATTGTGCTGTTAAAAGAAAGTGCTAAATATAGAAAAGAATTTCTCGGTAATGTCTCACACGAATTGAAAACCCCGCTTTTTAATATACAAGGACTTATTTTAACACTCTTAGACGGTGGAATTTATGATAAAGATATAAATATCAAATATTTGAAAAAAACAGAGAAAAATATCAATCGGCTGATAAATATAGTTCAAGATTTGGAAACAATTTCTAATCTGGAAAGCGGACAATTAATACTTAATTACGAAAAATTTAATCTCATAGATATTGTCAACGAAGTATTTGAATTGCACGAAATGAGAGCTGCGCAAAAAAATATCTCGCTACAATTAGCGAAAAATTTAGAACATACTTTTATCGTCAATGCTGATAAACAACGTATCTTTCAAGTAATTAGCAATCTTATTGTTAATTCTATTCTCTACGGAAAAGAAAATGGAAAAACTATAATAGACATTCACGACATAAGTGAAAAATTTTTAGTAGAAATTACTGACATCGGCATAGGAATAGAAGAAGCCGAGCAAAAACGAGTGTTTGAACGATTTTTCCGAGTGGACAAAAGCCGCTCAAAAGAACTCGGCGGTACAGGACTCGGATTGGCAATAGTAAAACACATAATAGAAGCTCACAACGAAGCCATTAATTTGAAAAGCCAAATTAATATTGGCTCAACTTTCTCTTTTACACTATCAAAAATATAAATTCTATTTACCAAAATATAAATTTTTATGAACGACAAACACAAAATATTATTAGTAGATGACGAAGAAGATATACTTGATTTCCTTAGCTATAATCTTAAAAAAGAAGGATTTATCGTCTTTTGTGCCTCTAACGGAAGACTAGCGTTGAAAATAGCACGTCAAGAGATTCCGCATCTGATTATTCTCGACGTGATGATGCCCGAAATAGATGGAATAGAAACTTGTAATGAGTTAAGAAAAATTGACGAACTCAAAAATGTCATCATTGCATTTTTAACAGCACGAGGAGAAGACTACTCACAAATAGCAGGATTCGACGCCGGAGCAGACGACTACATAACTAAACCTATCAGACCGAAAGTCTTGATAAGCAGAATTAAAGCCCTTCTGAAACGAACAGAAATTTCTACTACCGCACAAGTCCGAACAAAATACGGGGACATAGAAATTGATACTGACAGATATTTAATCTTCAAAAACGGGGAAGAAATTAATCTCCCAAAAAAAGAATTTGCCTTATTTAATCTGCTCTTTTCTAAACCCGACAAAGTATTTACTCGTACCGACATATACAGCAAAATATGGGGAGATGATATAATAGTGGGAGACCGAACAATAGACGTGCATATCCGTAAGCTACGCGAAAAAATCGGTGATGAATACATAAAAACTATCAAAGGAGTGGGATACAAGTTTACAGGTTCGTCGTTTATTGAATAGAAAAGTGATAACACATCACAAGTAAACTATTTTTTTATTTATTGTAAAGTTTAATTAGACTGCTAATTTATAATAATTTTAACAAAAAAATAAATAAAAAAAAGATACAAATTAGGTATAATTTTTTGTAAATTTGTGCGTATTTATTAGTAATCTCAAGTAATTTTTCGTATAACATTGTACTAAATAGATATTTTTATGAAAAAATTAGTTATCTTTTTCGTTGTTACCATTTTTTTGTTTGCTTGTAAAAAAGAAGACCCGTTCTCTGAAAACGGCTATAGAGTGGAAATTAATAATTCGGGAGTTGCAAGTAGTACTGAATTGGCACATCTAAATTTAATAGATAAAAATAATTTGTTCAATATCTATACCTTAGGTATTAATAACACAGATAATACTCCTAATAGTTTTACGCAGCTGATAATAGAAGACCGCCAAAATGCCAAAATAATTATTTATAAAATAAATGCCCAAAATAATTTGTGCTTTTATGCGACAGATTATAACGGAGTTGTGGAAAATTTGATTTGTATAACAAAAATAAATACCCATTCCTTTCAAATGAAAATTTATTTTATTGATACTAAAAACAATGCTATCCTAAATAAAAATATACTGATTGACAAAGCAAATAATAAATTTCAATATACAGAAAATAATGACAGTGTAAGAGTATCTTCTCTAAAAACAGAAGCAAATCCTACTAATTCTAAATTTACGGAGATAATAAAAGCAGGATTTAGTGAAGATATTGTAGTAGAAGCAGTTGCATGGTTAGTTAAAGATAATTTACATACCAAAATTTTTGACAATCCCGACTTAGAATTATTATTTGAAAATATAAATAAAGCTAATCAGATATTAAAAGCAGAAGTCAACGAAGTATCATTATCCAAATCCACAGACGGCAAACTACAAAATGTAGAAGATATACGTAAACTATTGAATGTAAAATTATTGGCATTAGATTTTAATTCCTTATTTTTTCAATATAAAATTTTATTTGATGGCTACGAGTACACTGCCATCGACATCAATGGGAAATTGTGGTTCACCGAAAATCTTAGAACCTCGATAACAGCCAAAGACGAACCGCTTATGGCATACAGCTACGACGGCTATTTAGAAAATTCTAAAGTTTATGGAAAATTATATAAATATAAAGATGCCATTCGTGCCTGTCCAACAGGATGGAGATTGCCCACAAAACAAGAATGGCGAGAATTGGTAACATTTTTCGGAAATAATGAAACCGCATATTTAAAACTGATACAAGATGGAGAATCCAAGATGGAGCTAATGTTCGCCGGATACATGAGCTCCGACAACACATACACACGTCTAAACAACATGGGAGCATATTGGACAATTACAAAACAGCAAGAAAATAGAGTTATATCTTATTTCATAATCAAAAACTCTACTACAATTACCGAAACCGACTCCGATGTCAATTACGCTTTCTCTGTCAGATGTGTAAAGTAACCCAAAAAAAATATTAAATATTATTCTATTCGCTTTTTACTTATTCTCATATTTATAGTCAATTTATTGATATTTAATTATTTACTAATAATAAATTATTCGGTATCATTATTATTAGAAAAATAATATTCTATATAGAAAATAAAAATTGTAAATAAAAAAAAAGTTATTATTTTTGTTGCAAACTATAAATATTTGGTAGCGTATAAAAATAGTGACCAAAATTCAAATTTACTGATTTT
>DYQJ01000186.1 GCA_020719345.1 Draconibacterium orientale
TAAAATTAAAAAATAACTTCGGAATTTATAATTTACAACTACTTGATATTCAAGTAAAAGCCAAATTATAATTCTTAATTTATTGATTTATAATTCTTAATTTATAATTTATAATTTACTTATTTATATACTTCAATCAAAATGCTCCGATATTATTTCCTTTTTTCAAACAAGGCGAATTTTTTTGCAGCGAGAAATCGTCAAAAACGGGATTAGAAAATAGTGGATTTTTCCCCAGAATATTATTCCCTTTGTCATCGGCATCGGGAGGGAAATTTTTGGTCTGCAAAAGACAGTTTTTTAACGAAGGTTTACTGCCATTGTTGATATAAAAGGCACTGCTGTTGTCCCATACTATGGTATTTTCTATCTCCGGACATGATTCCGAGTTGCACTCAATACCATATTCATTGTTGTAAACCACACAATTAGATATTTTTGGCTTAGCCGATTTTTTACAATTGATTCCTGTCCATCCGTTATTTACTATCAGACAGTTTTCTATTTTTGCCGAGCAGTTATTAACAGAAACTACTCCCGTAGCGTTATCATCTTCTAAAATAAATCGCACATGATATCCGTACTCAAACTTGCAATATTTTAAAATACTTTTTTTGGTGTCCGATTTTATTAGCACGACTCCCCAGAAATCATAAGGGTCATTGCGTGTGAAAAGAATAAAATCATCTTTTGTGCCTATGGCTTTAATAGTTCCATTGACTCGTAAAAAACCGAGGTCAAAATTTTTGTTTATCTCGGAAAAGATGCGGTAGTCTCGTTCTGTCCCTGTTTTGAATTTTATTTCTACTCCGGCTTCTATTTTCAAGGTCTTGTCTTCCGGAACAATTGCTTCTCCAAGAATAATGTACGGCGACTTTTCCTTAGTCCACGTACCATCAACCTCTTGTTTGTCTTGAATATAGGTTTGTGCAAACATATTGCTTGTCATGACAAGCAGAACAAAAAAGATATATTTTTTCATAAGAAATTATTTAAAGTTTATTTTTCTTCTCGTTTTTTCGCTTTTGCGTCTTTGCGGTACTTTTAAAAACAATATCTGCAACCGCAAAAGACACAAAGCAAAACAATAGCCATTTGTCGTTAAATTTTCAAAAATTACTCTTCTGTAACTACTTGTACATTTGAAGCCTGAGGACCTCTTGCACCTTCTACTATTTCAAATACCACTTTTTGGTCGGCAAGTAAAGAAATAAATTTACCGTTTGACTTAGGTAACGCATTGTAATTTACAAATATATCATTACCTTCTTCTGTAATAATAAAACCAAAGCCCTTAGTAGAGTCATACCATTTAACCTTCCCTTTGATTTTTACCTTTCCACCACTCTTCTTTTTTATCAATTCTGCCATAATATTATTTTTTTGCAAATATGTAATTTTAAAATAACAAAACAAAATTTTTAACAAAAAATTTGTTTTGTAAAATAAATAAAATATATTTGCCAAAAAATTATTAAATATGAAATTGGTAAAGAAATCTCAAGCAGGATCTTTTGAGTCGAGCGACATATTAGTTTTAATAGAGCCGACCGAACAACAGCAAGGCAGGGTAGTAGAATTGCAGTCCAGTGTGATGTTGCAATACGGAGACAGCATAAGAAAAATTATTGCTGAAATGTTAGACAAATATGAAATTCAAGATGTTCACCTGATTGCTAACGACAAAGGGGCATTAGAAGCTACTATTTATGCGAGACTTGAAACCGCCATTCTAAGAGCTGCAGATGCTCAACAAGGAACTTTGTAAAATAAAAACACTAAATTTGTATTACATGAAAAAAAGAAAACGCAGAACGATGTTGTACATACCGGGTAACAATCCTGCAATGTTGCAGCAAGCCGGTGTTTATGGGGCAGACAGTCTCTTACTCGATTTGGAAGATGCCGTAGCACTTAATCAAAAAGATGCCGCCCGAATTTTAGTTCGTAACATGTTGAAAACTATCAATTTCTATGATGCAGAAGTATGCGTACGCGTAAATCATCTTAGCACTCCTTTTGGAATGGCAGACTTAGAAGAAATTGTGCCGCTACAACCACATGCCATACGTTTCCCGAAAACCGAAACTGTAGAGGAACTAAAAGAACTGATTCGTATCATCGAAGACATAGAAAATCGTCATAACTTGCCACACGACAAGATGACTATTCATGCAATGATAGAAACCGCACTCGGCGTGCAGAATGTCTTTGATATTGCTAAATTCTCAAAACGGGTAGACGCATTAACTATCGGAGGACAAGATTTAACTGCCGATATGAATATTGCAAATTCTAAAGACGGCTCAGGAATAGACCTCGCAAGAAAAATGATTGTCATGGCAGCTAAAGCAAACAGCATAGACGCCATTGACACCGTATTTGTGGACATAAACGATGAGGAAGGATTACGTGCAGAAACTGTCTATATCAAAAAAATAGGATACAGTGGAAAAGCCGTTATCAATCCCAGACAAATAGATATTATTCACAGCGTTTTTACTCCTACCGAAGAAGAAATTCGTAAAGCTTATAGAGTAGTAACCGAATTTAACAAAAATACTAAAGCCGGAATCGGAGTCTTCGCTATAGATGGAAAAATGGTAGATGCTCCAGTGGTCACTCGTGCTAAATATGTCTTAGAACTTGCTAATATTGATTATGATAACATTTAATTCCGAAAAATCATGAAAAACGCAATAGGAAGAGAAATCCCCGAATATATAGAAGGAATAGGGAAATTAGAACCTTACCAAGGTGCTTGGGAAAAATTGAAAAAAGGTTGGATGGACGAAAAAACCATGCCACCACCGAACAAAGCTAAATTGCCACACCAAAATAAAAAATGTACAGACTTAGAAGACGCCATACGAAAAACTAACCCACACGATGGAATGACCGTCTCATTTCATCATCATTTAAGAAACGGTGACGACATTCTCGGACAAGCAATAGAAATATTAGCCTCGATGGGAATTAAAGATATTACGCTTGCCTCGTCTTCCTTAAATGAAGTGCATGACTCTATTTTAAAATATTTGCATGACGGAACTATCACTAAGATATGGACTTCCGGACTGCGAGGAGGATTAGGAAGAGCTGTCTCAAGAGGAGCATTAAAAGTTCCTGTCATCATACACTCGCATGGAGGACGAGTCCGAGCAATACACACCGGCAGAATACAAGTGGACTTAACCGTCATTTGTGCCTCTGCCTCTGACGAAGAAGGAAACTGTACCGGAGCGCATGGAAAATCAGCATTCGGCTCAATAGGATATGCTATCATCGACGCCAGATATTCTAAACAAGTGATTGTAGTAACCGATAATCTCGTGGAATATCCTTGTGTCCCAGTCTCAATAGGACAAAATTTTGTTGATTACGTAGTTAAAGTAGATTCTATTGGCGATGCTTCTAAAATTGCAACAGGAACAACACGTATAACCAAATCTCCTATGGATTTGAGAATTGCTAAAATAGCCGCAGACGTGATAGAGCATTCCGGTTATTTTGTAGATGGATATTCATTCCAAGTAGGAGCAGGAGGAGCATCACTTGCCGTTGCTAAATTCATCCGCGACAAGATGCGAGAACGCAAATTGAAAGGAAGCTTCCTACTCGGAGGAGTAACTTCTTACTGCGTAGAAATGTTGGAAGAAGGTTTGTTCCGTTCTATTTTCGACGTGCAATCTTTTGATGCCGCCGTCAGCAGCTCTTTGTTAAACAACAGATTACACATAGAAATTCCGGCAGCATTGTACGCTAATCCGTTTAATTGCGGCTGCATGACAAACAAATTAGACATCGTCGTGCTTGGAGCATTAGAAATTGACATGGATTTCAATGTCAATGTTATCACCGGCTCAGAAGGGAACATTCGCGGTGCATCCGGAGGACACTTGGACACAGCATCCGGTGCCAAACTTACCGTAGTTGTATGTCCTGCATTCCGGGGTAGAATACCTATCGTAACAGAAAGAGTACACACAGTGGTTACACCAGGCGAAACTGTACATGTCCTTGTAACCGAACGCGGTATCTGTGTCAATCCTAAATTCAAAGAATTAGAAAAACGCCTTAAAGAAGCCGGACTAAACATTCGTGATATTAAAGATTTACACAAAGAGGTCATAGAAATTGTTGGAAAACCTAAACCACTTGAATTTATAGATAATATCGTAGGAATCGTAGAATATAGAGACGGAACAATCATTGACGTTATAAAACAAATAAAAGAATAAAAAAATCAAAAGTCTGATGTAAATCAGACTTTTTTTTATTTCTTTGCAACTAAGAAAAAATATTTTTGTCATTACATAATAGAAAAAACTGGTTCTTCAATGATTTTTGTGGAAAATTAATTATCACGCAAATACGCAGAGACGCAAAGCAAATTAAACCAATATTTTAAAACGTTGCAACTTTGCGTGAAAATCACAAATATTATTTAAGAACCAAAAAACTTACGAAAAAACTTACGAAAAAAACTTAATAACTTGGCAACAAATTATTCAGATATTCATAAAGATTATATAGAGAGGAGCAAAAAAGGAGATATAAAAGCGCAATTCAAATTGTACAGCTTGTACTCTAAGGCGATGTATAACATTGCTTTACGTATGCTGAACGATATGATGGAAGCGGAGGATCTTCTACAAGAAGCATTCTCCGAAGCTTTTGATAAATTGCACTATTTTCGTTACGAGTCCTCTTTTGGAGCTTGGCTAAAGCGAATTGTCATTAACAGAAGTATCAATCATCTGAAAAAGAAACGAGTAGAATTAATTTTGTCCGAAGAAATATTGAAATACGAACGCATAGAAGATGATAACAACAAGGAAGAACCGGAATACGACATGAATACTATATTAAAAGCAATAAGCATGTTATCTGATGGATACCGAGTGGTTTTTTCTTTATACATGTTAGAAGGGTACGACCACCAAGAAATATCCGAAATATTGGGAATTACCGAGTCAACTTCTAAATCGCAATATCTAAGGGCGAAACGGAAATTACAAGATATTTTAATTAATATGAAAAAAAATAAATAATACTATTATGGACAAGTTAGAAAAATTTATTATCACAAACCGCGAAGAGTTTGATATTTACGAGCCATCAGAAGAGCTCTGGGACAGAATAGAAAAACGAAAAAAGACGAAGACCTTTTTGGCTATTAGCTGGAAAAAAACGCTGTCTATTGCTGCGTCTATATGTTTTATTGTCATGACTACCATTTACGTGCAATCTTTTATAAAACAAGAAAAATACAATGCCCAGATAAAAGAACAACATGATATAATTGATGAAGAACTTGCTAAAATAGAAGATTATTATAATCAACAGCTTGATTATAAAATGACCCAAATCAGCTCGCTAACAAGTAACAATCCCGAAATACGAAATAATATAAATACCGACTTAGCAGAGCTGGACAGCATTTATGCTGACCTCAAAAATGACCTCAACGACAACATTCGCAATGCCGAAGTTATCAATGCGATGATAGAAAATTATAAAATGAAGCTGCAAATATTAGAAGATATTTTATACTTCCTCCAAAAAAATAAACACCAAAATGATGACAATGACAAAAAATATGATATTTAAAAAAATTATAATGTTTATTATTTTTTATAATATATTTTTTTATACTATTTTTGCCCAAACTTTTTCGCAAACTAAGACGGTATGGCAAAAATATAAAGTCAACAATACTACAAATGTAGAAATTACTAATAAATACGGAAATATACAAATATTTGAAAATGAAACCGACAGCATTATTTTTGAGATAACTATTCTCGCAAAAACTAACAATATAGACAAGCTGAATCCGCTTATTAATAGTGTAGATTTTGATTTTAATAATACAAATTTTTATATCACCGCAAGCACTATTTTCTCCTCCGACCAAACACTTTTATCCGATTTTAAAAAACTATCAGATATGTTTTTTACCTCAGATAATATTTTAGAAGTTAATTATAAAGTATTTATGCCAAATTATCTGAACATAAAAATAGATAATAAATTCGGAAACGTGCATGTGGATAATTTTAAAAATGACTTTAATTTAATCCTGAGCAATG
This sequence comes from Draconibacterium orientale, assembly GCA_020719345.1. Lineage (GTDB taxonomy): Bacteria > Bacteroidota > Bacteroidia > Bacteroidales > DYQJ01 > DYQJ01. The sequence continues at coordinate 6,096 of DYQJ01000186.1, forward strand.
GAAATTTTATAGCTAAAAATTTGTACGGAAATTCTATTATGGACTTTAATTTTTGCGAAAAGATAGAAATTTTTTCGCTGACAAACAGCAATATCTCTTTGTATTATTCTAATTTAGATGCTGAACAAATTAAAAAACTTACCTTAATAAGCAAATCCGGAAATATTGATATAGATAAAATAGATGTGTTAAATTTTGATTCTAAACGCGACAAGTTTAAAATAGATGAAATAAATTATTTGTATGGACAAACATATTTTTCAGATTTAGAAGTTAAAGAGATTTCTAAAGAAGCTGATTTGAACTTAAAATATGGAGATGTGTTTTTTGATAAGATATTAAAAACAGTTGAAAAGATAGACATAAAAACATTATCTACTAATCTTTCGCTACAAATAGACGAACAAGTATCTTTTGAATTGGAGTTACAAGAGATAAAAGCAAATTTAATACTCGCCAATAAGCTCTCTCAAATACAACGAATTAAACAAGCCGATGGAAGTACTAAAATAAGTACTAAAATAGGTGCAACGGCTAATTCTAAAATCAAATTGAATATTAACGATGGAAGTTTAACCTTAGATTTTAAATAATATGTATAAAAAAATATTGCTCGTTATAATATTAGTTTTTAATTTAACAACCATACAACATTTATACTCACAAGATTATCTCAGAAGCTTAGGTATTAAAACCGGAAACAATCCGGGGGCTTATTACCGAAAATTTGCCGACGACGTCAATGCGTTAGAGCTAATAGCGTCTTTTCAAAGAGCAGGAATTCAATTCATGGCTATCCGCGAATTTTTTCAGCCAATGTATCTTGCGCAGTCAAATCAGTTTTTTGTCTTCTACGGAGTGGGAATGGAATTAGGTTACACTAAACTAAGTGCCGATATTTCCAAATTCAATAACAAGCTGTACCGACAAATACAACCCGAATTTGGCACAGGAATAAGTGGAATTATAGGAATTGAATATCACTCTATTAGCTTACCATTTGCCTTGTCAGTAGAATATATACCGGTATTTCAGTTTTATTTGCCATACTCTTTTTTCAACCAGAAATATTATTTTGCAGTAAGCATTGCATATACATTCTAACTTATATTTATCTGAATATCAATTTAATGCAAATGTTTTTTATTTTAATATTGTAATATATGAAAAAAATTGGAGTTTTAGTATTTGTAGCAGTATTTTTTACTGCATGTTTACCACAAGAAGTAGTAGAACCTAAATTAGTTCTAAAAGCTTCGCAATCAAATCGCGGCGACGCTGTTTTTAGTCTCATTGTGCCAGATAACAATTACGGGCAATTAGAGGATATTCATGTTTATACATGGACACAAGACGGTCAGATTAATACCAATAGAGTATTGATTGACTTTTATTTTAATAATATCTCTACCTCCGCAATTGTAGATAGTGCTTTTTTGAGCTTATATTTTAATTATTCGTCCTCGTATGATAGAGTGGTGAATAATGAAGAAATTAATGGAGCAGAAGATATGATAATACAAAAAGTAACTTCTGATTGGCATGAAAATACTGTCACATGGAATAAACAACCTAAAACAACAGAAACAAATCAAGTGACAGTTACAAAAAAGAACAGCGAAACCGCTAATTATGAAAATATTGATGTTACAAATCTTGTACAAGATATTATTAATAGTGAGAAGAGATACGGTATTATGATTCGTCATAAAAATGAAGTGCCTTACAATGTTGTCTTTTTTGCTTCAAAAGAACATCCTGATAAAAATCTGCATCCAAAATTAACTATCTACTGGCGAGAAGAATAGGGGAGTGCAAAAAAAAAAATTTAAACCACAGAGGAATGAAAGGTATGAAAGGAATGAAAGTTTTTTTTCTTTCATTCCTCTGATTCCTTTGTGGTAAAAAAAATTAAAACATCTATTATAGAAATTTCATAAATAGGCATTGCATTGTTGTTTTTTTGCTTTTTAAGATGATACATGTTAGGTGCATTTATCTTTGTTTATCAGTGTTATATATGGTTCTTTGCCTGCAAATACTATTGGCAATTTAATTATTTTGGGTATTTTATTATCAACTAATTCCA
>DYQJ01000385.1 GCA_020719345.1 Draconibacterium orientale
CAAAAATTATTATTATTTTACTCTTTTTAGTTATACTAAAAACGAAATCATTCAATATTTATATTAAATTAATTATTTTTGCAGTGTAAAAAAAATATTAATATGATAGTAAGTAAATTAGGTTTAGATTTTAATAAAGTTGAACAGGCAAAAGAAGTTTCTCAAAAAATTGCAATTGAAGTTCAACAATTCGTAGAAAATTATACAACTGTAGCAGTTGAGCGAACACTTTGCAGATTATTAGGTATTGATGGTGTAAATATTAATGATGTGCCTTTGCCAAATGTTGTTGTTGATAATTTAAAAGAAAAAAATATTCTAAATCAGGGAGTTTTGTTTTATATTGGTAATGCTATAATTGAAACTGGCAAAAGTCCGCAAGAAATTGCAGAAAAAATATCTAACGAGAGTTTGGATATTTCAAAATTAAAAATCAATGATATACAACATATTAAAAATACTTTGAAGCCTTATATAGATTCAAGTATAGAGCGGATTAGAAATAATAGAATTAGGAGAGAAAAATATTTATCAACAATAGGCGAGGGGACAAAACCCTATATTTATGTAATAGTGGCAACGGGTAATATTTACGAAGATGTTGTTCAAGCTCAAGCCGCAGCTCGCCAGGGTGCCGATATTATTGCAGTAATAAGAACAACAGGGCAAAGTTTGTTAGATTATGTTCCTTATGGAGCAACTACAGAGGGGTTTGGAGGCACATATGCCACTCAAGAAAATTTTAGAATAATGCGAAAAGCATTAGACCAGATAGGCGAAGAAGTAGGACGATATATTCGTTTGTGCAACTATTGCTCCGGGTTATGTATGCCCGAAATTGCTGTAATGGGCGCATTAGAAGGACTTGATGTTATGCTCAACGATGCTCTTTATGGTATCCTTTTCCGAGATATTAATATGCAACGAACTATGATAGACCAATATTTTTCACGAATTATTAATGGTTTTGCAGGTGTAATAATTAATACAGGCGAAGATAATTATCTAACAACAGCCGATGCTTTTGACGAAGCTCACACAGTATTAGCCTCCGATTTAATAAACGAACAATTAGCTCTATTAGCAGGTTTGCCCGAAGAACAAATGGGATTAGGACACGCTTTTGAAATGAACCCCGATTTGCAAAATGGATTTTTGTATGAATTGGCACAGGCACAAATGACAAGAGAAATTTTTCCAAAAGCACCACTAAAATATATGCCTCCAACAAAATTTAAAACAGGAAACATATTTAAAGGACAAATACAAGATGCTCTTTTTAATCAAATTTCTATTTGGACAAGTCAAGGAATTCAACTTCTTGGAATGATTACAGAGGCTATTCACACACCTTTTATGTCGGATAGGTATTTGGCAATTGAAAATGCTAAATATATATTTAATAACATGAAAGATATTGGCGAGGAAGTAGAATTTAGAAAAGATGGGCTAATTCAAAAAAGAGCTCAAAAAGTTGTTGAAGATGCTCTACAAACTCTTCAAAAAATTGAACACGAAGGTTTATTCTCAGCCCTAGAAAAAGGAATGTTTGCCGAAGTGAAAAGACCAAAAAATGGTGGCAAAGGTCTTACCGGAGTTGTTGAAAAAGGAAATAATTATTTTAATCCTTTTGTTGATATTATGAAAGGAAATAAGTAGTAA
>DYQJ01000386.1 GCA_020719345.1 Draconibacterium orientale
CACAAAACGGTGTATGATTTATGATTTAGTTTTGACTGCTATTAATTAAACATTATATACAACGGAGAGTTTTGTCAGTTTTTATTTGAAACATATTGTTACACACAATGTAATTTAAAATATTTGTTAAAATACACATAAAAAATTGAAGTGTACACACAATGTCACAATGTCAACAAACAGTAAGTTATTCCCGAGTTACACTTTCGATGCTGCCATTTCTGACATCCATCGCACCGTACTGCCTCTTGCCTAGGTCGAAGTTCGAACTTCATTTTTGCACTCGATACATTCATTTTCCATGTTCACCACAACATAAAAAGGAACTATAACGACAGCGTTTCTGGGCAGCTACGCACCAGGCTGAATACTCTTGTCTGCTTAGTTGATTAGTACTCGTGACCCTATCAAGTGTGGGCAGCAGCTACACGCTGACTACCGACTTTCTGTCGGGGTGGTTTGGTTTGGTTTCTTTTTTTAAAGGGGCAAAATTTAGTTTTTTTTTATTTTTGTGATAGAAAAGAAAGAAAATAATGTAAATTAATTATTATTTAATAATTTTAATATATTATATTTATATTTGTTTTTCTTTTTTTATTCAGGTGGTAAAGATCCCTGGGTTAAAAAAGTTAAAATATATCGTCTGAAATGGCTAGAGGTCCAGATCAGCCTCTACAGCAAAATTAGTGTGCAACAGAACAGAATTGAAGCACTGCAGCATTAAAGAAAGCAACATAATAATCCAAAGTTCTAAACCAATAAACCATAGATGATTGGTGTCTCTGTTAAAATTAGAGCGGATTAATTTAAAAGTAGGTTATTTTAAAATCTGATATTTTTTACTGTTTTTGTTTCTGTTTTTAAAACTTTTCAGAGCCACCGTTTAAGACAATTGTATTAACTAAAATGAAGACACAGTTTAATGTATTTGGATCTTTTTTAAAGCAAGGCTATAATAGCAGTTCAGTAACTGTGTTTATTATTAAACTGGGTAAATATAATTTAGTGAAAGAGAGAGTACCAACGCATTTAAACGCGGTATAAAGACACTTTAAGGTTATTTGCTCTCAAGTGCATGTTAAAAATTATTATTTACAAATTTATGTGCAGTACCGACTTTTGCCTGATTAAAGCTGTACAGACTCCCCAGCCTGTTAAAAACAATTTCCCAATTTTAAGTATTTTCAGTTTCTATAAAAGTATTGATAAAATGCAGTGTTAGAACATCAAATTTATATTCTCCCTGATTCAGTAGACTTGGGCCGAAGTGGTCTGACACAGCAACAGTCGTGTGACCGGGGCAGTGGGTGGGGAGAGGACTGACTGCCGACTGTGGCAGAGGACTGAGGAGTGAAAACTGGGAGCATTTAACTCTTCCTGACTTGTTTTATCTGATTAGTTATGCATCTTAATGTTACTAGTTAGACATCTTATTTCATAGCAACAGCAGATACGTTCCGCAATATTCTGCAGTGGTGAAACACGTCTTAGTGAAATTGTGCCCCCAAAAAACAGCGAAAGTAGTTAATACATCCACTAACTCCGCACCCCACCTATAAGGGAATCGGTAAATCAGTCAACCATAGCTACCGGGTGACGTACTTAACTATTTTACCTTTGAATTTTTAGCAATCACTCGACCGTAGCCACCGTATGGCATAT
>DYQJ01000387.1 GCA_020719345.1 Draconibacterium orientale
ATTCTATTTTGACATACATAACAGCATCAAAAACAGCAGATTATATTATTCACGGTATCGAAGAGTATATTGGTTTTACGATAATTTCGGAAAAAAACGAACAAATACGGAAGGCGATTACGGAAGAAATGGGCTACGGAGCAACTGTTTATTTGGGAAAACGCGGTTTTCGTAAAAATGCGGCTGCCGACCCAAGTATCGAAATTTTACACACAGTGGTTACTCGATTGGAAATTAACCGGTTGCACGCCATTATTGACAAAATTGACGAAACTGCATTTATTATAGAATATCCGATTAACGATGCCAAAGGAGGTATCATTAAAAAGAAGATAATGCACTGATGAGCAGTCTTTGTTCTATGCTTTTTTTTGTGCTTTGTTGTAACACGCACGGCAGAGCGGTTCGTAACTGTCTTTTTCTCCGAGTAAAACAAGGTCTTCACTCGCAGCAAGCCTATGCGAGTAGTGCGCAAGTGCTCCGCAACGCATACAAATAGCGTGAACTTTTGTAACATATTCGGCAATGCTGAACAATTTTGGAATAGGTCCGAAGGGTTTACCCGCAAAGTCCATATCCAAACCTGCGATTACCACCCTTACTCCTTGATTTGCAAGGATGTTTGCAACATCAATCAACTCATCTCCAAAGAATTGCGCCTCATCTATCCCGACAACTTCATAGCCGTTTATCAGGTCGAGAATCTCGCGTGCATTTGCAACAGGTGTTGAATCTATTGAATTTGAATCATGCGAAACCACCGAAGTCTCCGAATAGCGTGTATCTATTTTCGGTTTGAAAATTTGTGTGCGCTGTTGTGCTATTTTCGCTCGGCGCAAGCGGCGAATAAGCTCTTCTGTTTTGCCTGAAAACATAGAACCGGCAATAACTTCAATGTAACCGGTACTCTTATCTTGATTTTCTAAAAACATGTGTGTTTCTATTTTGTAACATTTCCAAATTTGCCTATAGTCTTGAATATGCGTATAGTGCTTAATATCTTTATTTTATGTAAAAAAAGCACTCCCAACTCCCAACTCCTAACTACTTAATTTTTGTCTTCGCGGACAATTTTGACTTTTCGCAGCGGTTTCAAAGATAAACATTTTACACTTTATGTATCATTGACATTCTTAAATAAATCTGAGATTCAAATCTAAAACTTGTTCATACTTTTATTTTATCAAGAATTTTTTGCTTAAATAATACGATAATTTTTTTTTAAGATATTGATTAATTGACAATTAAAAATATAATATTATAAAATATGATAATCGATTGTAACTTATTGTAAATGAGTATAATGAGTCTCATGCTAAACCTCTAAATTATAAAGTCTATACTATCATCCGTGATAAGTTGAGTTTTCGATATACAGTAATTGACTGACAATCTATGACTTGAAACGATTTTAACTGACAACTATAAACTGTAAACAGTATAACGGAGTATTGACGTTTCAAAACCTGTGGAAATATATTGTTAAACATATAAATATCGCCTGTATTATCTTTTCATCAATAAGAATTTTTATAAAATGTCGGATGAATAAAATAACTGTTTTTAAACTTATATATATCGAATGACATTTTTTTATGCGAAAATAAATAGTGCATGTAAGAAAACTCATAAATCACACAAAAACAAGCACTTAGATTAAAG
>DYQJ01000187.1 GCA_020719345.1 Draconibacterium orientale
CATATTTTCTACAAAGATTTAGCAACTACGTTGCTAAATAGTTACAAAATAAATTTGTTACCTACAAATAAATAATACAATTAATTTTTTACAAGTGCTTATAGCAAGTTAGTGGATTAATTTCAAGCATAAAAATAAATACGATGAAGACTAAAATTTATATACGACTATTGTTTTTTGTTTCAATATTCTTTTTTTGCTCATGTTATCAAAATCTGGAAATTATACCACCAACAATAGAAGTGACTCCGGATTCGATGATAGAAATATCTGTAGTCAAACCTGCCAAATATATAGTTAAAATTCATGCTAACGAAGTCTTAAGGAAATTGGAAATTCGTAGTAAACCCAGTTTCTTTGACAAAGATACCCTCTTTGGCGAGTTTGCACATCGCGAGGAAATAAACTATTCTTTTTCCTTAACCGAGATAAGTCTTGCACTGCTCAAAGACTCATTTATAGATATAACTTTCACTGCCAAAGATGATTATAATAGCGCTTCGGTTACTCGGCGCGTGAAGGTAGTTTATGGTTATCCTGAGATTTTGGAAAGCGAGATAAAGCTTTTTTCGCCAATGTCAGGCGACTGTTTTTATTCTTTTTCAGACGACAGCTTACAAAGTGTTATCACATATACTTATTTGCTTCCCGAATTAGTTTATTATATAGATGATGTATATAAAAGTTGCATTTGTTCTCCCGATGCGCAGTGGTTGTCCGACAAAATGGCGGCATACAATTACATTCCCTCACAAATGAAGCGCACCAAATTGCAAAAGGTCTATGCTAATTGGACAGAGGTGAACTCTAAATACTTACATGAAGTCTTTTTAAATAATCAATATATCAACAGCATAGAAGATAACGGAATCGGAATTATCAATCTTAAAAATACAGAAATAATAATATTTCAATTAGAAAATAAAATAAAGGGAGCCATCAAAATAAAAGAAATAGATGCAATAAATAAATATATCATTATCAATATAAAAATTCAAAATCAAGCCGATTTTTAATTATGAAACTCTTACTCATTGTTTTTGTTACTTGTTTGATGACTAAATTGTATGCACAAAAATGCGATACGACAACCACTAATTCTATTAATACGTTGTATAACAATGCGATGGAAAATTATTATATAAATAAAAATTATACCTCCGCCAATATTGTCTTAAATCAAATATCCAACTTAGATACAAATTTTATCAAACCTTACTTCTCGCTTGGCACAATTAATTATCTGGAGTTCATTGCCGGACAAAATATTTACTTCCGCTTTACGGCTAATGAATACTCCAATCTTTCCATAAAAAACTTTAGGAAATTGCAAAATAAATGTCCGGAGTATAATAATTACGCTTGTTTTTTTTATATGGGCGACATCTATTTTAAGCTTCGTAAATATACACAGGCGTATGAAAACCTGAACACTTTTGTAACAAATTCTAAAGATAAAACACTTTGCGACATGGCGAACAAACATTTGAAAGTCATAGCAAAATACAATGAGTTGTTGTCCAATCCCATAGAATTTGTGCCTCACAAAGTAAACAATATTTGCTCTACATCTGATGAGTTTTTACCTTTGATATCACCTAACGAAGAGTTTTTTTTCTTTACCCGAAAGACAAAAGATAATAAAACTTCATTAACGGCAAACGACTATTTAGAAGAGTTTACATTTAGTACCAAAATAGTATCTCCGGACTCGGCATACAATATTTATACACATGGGGAGGCGATGACCTTTCCTTTCAATGATGGCAGAATGCAAGGCGGCGCGACAATAACTATTGATAACTCGTTAATGTTCATCACTATATGCGAATTTGAGAGAAGCTATTACACCTCGTTTAGAAATTGCGATTTATTTTTTACAAACTATAAAGACAACAAATGGACTCCACTGAAAAGATTGGACAAAAATATTAACAATCTTAAATCATTTGAGGGACAGCCATCTACAACTACCAACGGAGATATCGTCTATTTTGCAAGCAATCGTGACGGCGGACTCGGTGGATTTGATATATACAAAATTCTTAAACACGAAGACGGAACATGGAGTGACCCCATAAATCTGGGACGACCTATAAATACCGAAGCCGACGAAAAAACCCCTTTTATACATACCGACTGTAAAACGTTATATTTTGCCTCTGACGGACACATAGGAATGGGCGGATACGACATCTTTGTAAGTTATCTCAACGACTCTACATGGAGCGAGCCACTTAATATAGGTTATCCACTAAACACCGAAGGTGACGAAGTAGCTTTTGTTGTCAGCGCGGATGGAACAAAAGTATATTTTTCCTCACTAAATACGGAGTTAAAAAATGGCTGGGACATCTTTTGGGCTGTTTTGCCAACGAAGGCACGTCCTAATAAAATCTTATTATTAACCGGAGATATAACAGATGACAAAGGACAAATACCTTATAATCCGAAAGTTGAGCTCACAAATATAGTTACATTACAACACACCGAAGGTCTTGTAAATCAAAAAACAGGAAAATATGCTATATCTACTATTGTAGAAAATAACGACAAATTTATTATATCAGTCAACAGTGACGGCACTTTTTTTGACACCCACTATATTGACCCGTTTGATGTAAATTACATTCCGCCTACGGAGATAGATTTTAAATTACAAACAATAGTCAAAGAATTGCCGGTGGAATTAAAACAAGTCAATTTTGAAACCAACTCTGCCGAGTTGTTGCAAGAAAGTATTATTTGTATAAATCAATTGATAAAATTTCTCAATGCTAATGCGGAAATAATTATACAAATACATGGTCATACCGATGATATAGGCAGCGACAAAGACAATCTTGACCTCTCCAAGCGACGCGCCAAAGCAGTCAAAGATTTCTTAATAGAAAATGGTATAGAAAAGAAACGAATAACCTCCGAAGGTTTTGGCGAGAAGAAACCTGTTACCGCAAACAATACAGAAGAAGGACGAGCTGCAAACCGCCGCGTAGAATTTATCGTTGTAAAATATTGAGATAGATTTGACAGCTTTTTAAAGTTGTCAAATCTATTTCTAATCTCATTAGCCATTAATTTTATATTCTATTCCCTGATTTTCATTTAAGAAGTCAATGATATTGTTGTTTACTTCTATTTTGTAGCTTTTAGAGGCGAGCTGTACCCATACTCGTGTTTGCTGCTCGTAGATTAAAAACTTCAAGTCTGCTTTCCCTTTATTTTGCTCAACTATATTATGCAACTCTTCAATGAAATGTTCATTAAGGACATTGATAGGGATTTTTACTGCCAAACTATTAATATTCATATCGCTTAACATTTGAAGTGTTTTTACTTTAAACTCTAATTCTTGGGGATTGTTATATCTTGCTTCTACTCGTCCTACAATGAATAACTTGCTTCCCAAAATTAAGAACTTTTTTAATTCAGTGTACTGTTTAGAGAAGAACGAAACTTTAAAAGAGTCGGAAAAATCTTCTATTGTAATACTGCCCCACGGACTACCTGTTTTAGTAGTTTTGTGTTCTACAGCAGATACAATACCGGCAATTTTAATATCTCGGTCTTTAAATGGCTTTAAATCATTTAGTTCCGAAAGCAGAGCAGAGCAGTTTGCCTTAATAATATGCATCTCTTTATCTAATGGATGTGACGAAAGATATATTCCGATGAGTTCTTTTTCTTTATTCAACTTTTCTAATTCCGACCAGGTGTCACCGTTTTTTGGTTCCGGGCGTTTTACTACCGCCGCTGCACTTCCACCAAATAAGCTGTTTGCGTTGCTGTTTTTAGAAGATTGCATTTTATTGCCGTATTTCATTAACGATTCTAAAAGATTAGTACCGTTTTCTACGTCTTCAAAATATTGACTACGTTTGATATTTCCAAGATTATCAAACCCGCCGGAGACGACAAGTCCTTCGGTAATTCTCTTATTTATAGAAGCCGGGTTCACTCTCTCAAAAAAGTTATAGATGTCGTTATATGTTCCGTTGTTCTCTCGTTCGGCAATAATATTTTCTACGGCGGCCCCTCCCACCCCTTTTATAGCGGCGAGTCCAAAACGTATCGCACCTTTTTTGTTTACAGTAAATCTTAAAAAGCTTTCATTAACATCAGGTCCCAATACTTGCAGTCCCATCCGTTTGCATTCGTCCATGAAGAAGGATACTTTTTTTATGTCATTTAAGTTTCTACTCAGTACCGCTGCCATAAATTCTGCCGGATAATGTGCTTTCAAATAAGCGGTTTGATATGCAATATAAGCATAACATGTTGAGTGCGACTTATTGAAGGCGTAACTTGCAAAAGCTTCCCAGTCTTTCCATATTTTTTCTGCTTTTTCTTCCGAGATATTATTTTTAGCACATCCATCAATAAATTTCGGTTTTAATTCATCTATTAAAGCTTTGTTTTTTTTCCCCATCCCTTTACGAAGCGAGTCTGCCATCCCTTTAGTGAATCCTGCGAGTTTACGAGAGAGTAGCATTACTTGTTCTTGGTAAACAGTAATACCGTAAGTTTCAGACAAATATTCTTCCATTCCAGGTACGTCGTATTTAATTTTTTCGCGTCCATGTTTTCTGTCCACAAAGCTTGGAATATAGTCCATCGGACCTGGTCTGTACAGTGCGTTCATCGCTATTAAGTCTTCTAATCGGTTTGGTTTTAGCTGTTTCAAATATTTTTTCATTCCGTCCGACTCAAATTGGAAAATAGCGGTGGTCTCGCCTTTAGAAAATAGTTCGTAGGTTAATTTGTCGTCAAGTGGTAGATTATCCACATCTAAGGTTATCCCTTTAGATAGTTTAACATTTTCTATGACTTCTTTAATAATAGAAAGCGTTTTGAGTCCGAGGAAGTCCATTTTCAACATACCAACATCTTCTACATGCTTACCATCATATTGAGTTACAAATAGTTTGGCTTCTTTTGCGATGCTAAGCGGAATGTAATTTTCCAGGTCGTCTTTACCGATGATTATACCGCAAGCATGTACTCCTACTTGTCTGACTGAGCCTTCTAATGTTTCGGCAAGTTCTAATGTTCGTTTGATGAGTGGTTTTCCGTTTTGTTTTTCGGCTTTAAACTCAGGCACTTCTTCGTAAGCTTTTTTAATCGTCATGCCGGGTTTTTCGGGTATCATTTTAGATAGTCTATCAGCTTCGGAGAGTTCTAATTTTTCTACTCTTGCGACATCTTTTATCGCCATCTTAGCCGCCATCGTTCCAAAAGTGATAATATGTGCTACTCGTTTTTGTCCGTATTTATCTACTACCCATTGCATTACTTGTTCTCTACCGTCATCGTCGAAGTCTATATCTATATCGGGCATTGATACACGGTCGGGATTCAAAAATCTCTCAAAGAGCAGGTCGTATTTGATTGGGTCTATGTCTGTTATCCACAAACAATATGCTACCGCAGAGCCGGCTGCAGAGCCCCGTCCGGGTCCTACGGAAACTCCCATCTCACGAGCTGCTTTAAGAAAATCCCAGACAATTAAGAAGTATCCCGGAAACCCCATCGTCTTGATAGTATCTAATTCAAAATCAAGACGTTCACGTATATCATCGGTGATATTTTTCCATCTTTTATTAGCACCTTCATATACTGTCTGTCTTAGATATTCGGACTCATATTTTACGCGGATTACTTTTTCATAACCACCGATACGGTCAAAAGCTTTTTCTCCGAACTCTTGTCGCACCGTGGCTTCATCATATCTTTGTTTAAAATCTTCTTCCAGCCCAAAGTTTTGCGGTATAGCAAACAACGGCATGATAGGATTGCTGTCAAGGGAATATTCTTCTATTTTATCTGCTATTTCTTGAGTATTTGAAATAGCAAGTGGAGTGTCTTTAAACAATTCTTCCATTTCTTGAGTAGAGCGCAAATATTCTTTTCGGGAGTATCGCATTCGGTTAGGGTCGTCTTTTTCTTTTTGCGTACTCATGCAAATCAAGATGTCGTGTGCTTCGGCATCTTCTTTATTAACAAAATGAACATCATTAGTAGCAATATATTTTATATCAAGTTTTTCAGCAATTTTCAATATCTCTTTATTTACTTTGAGTTGATTTTGATATACATTGCTATCTAATTGTGGGACACCGGATTGATGCAACATCATTTCAAGATAGAAGTCATCCCCGAAGATTTCTTTATACTCGGCGGCGGCTCGTTCTGCTTCTTTGAGATTATTTTGCATAATATATTGCGGTATCTCTCCTCCCAGACAAGCCGAGGAGACTATCAGACCTTCGTGATGTTTTCGTAACAGCTGTTTATCTATACGTGGCTTATAATAAAAACCTTCAGTCCACGAGTAAGAGATGATTTTAACGAGATTATGATATCCGACTTTGTTTTTTGCGAGGATAACAAGGTGGTCACCGCTTCGGTCTTCTTTGTCGGTTTTATCAAAACGGGAGCTGTGTGCTACATACGCTTCGCACCCTAAAATGGGTTTAATTCCATACTTCTTAGCGGTCTTGTGAAACAATTTTACTCCGAACATGTTTCCGTGGTCGGTAATGGCAAGTGCCTTCTGCTCATAAGATTTTGCTTTTTCAAACAACTCGCCGATGTCAGAGGCACCGTCCAAGATAGAATACTGCGTGTGTACGTGTAAATGTGTAAAACTATTCATGCGAAAATATTTTTATTTACGTTATATCTTGTGCGAAAATAAAAATATTATTTCGGATAAAAAAGCTTTAGCAAATTTTAAATTTCTTTTTCTTAGTATAAAAATGACTTTTATCTAAATATCAACTTAATAAAAATCTATTTTATAAAACCTTTATCAAATAAATTAAGAGTAGCGGTGATTAATTTTATAAATTGCTCGTCAGTTCCGTCAATAGACCTTCGGATCCAAAATCCGGGCGCAGTAAATCCTTCATAAACATCATAACCTAATTTCTCGTTGGTCTCCGAAAAAGTTCTGAACTGTTCTTGCAAATAATAAGAAGGGTCTTTTTCATAATCTTGTCCCTCTACAGAATTAGCGATTTTTTTCAAATATTCCTTCTTTATCTCTTTTTTCAATTTAGCATTAGTATTCAAATAGTTATATGCCAAATAATATATTCGGACAGTGTTTTTAAATTCTTTATCATAAATTTTTTGCGCGGAGTTGACAAATTTTTCGTTGACAGATAATTCTTTCAAAGCAGCTTCTAATTTTGTTAAAAATTTGGAATTATAATATCCAAATTCTTTGACAGAGGTATAATTTATTTCTGAGTCTTTATGTGGTCCGCTAATAAAAACTTCTTCGCCGGTAAGAGTTTTCAATGCGCCAAGTCCTAATTCGGATTTTAAACAAAAGAAGTTACTTCTCACTCCGGCATCGGTTATCCAAGAATGCATCTCTGCCGAGTTTTTGTCACATTTAGAAGTTATTTGATAATACTTCTCGGCAACATAAATTATCTTTTCGGTGAAAGCATCGTTAATATTTCTTACAATATCTTGATAATTAGTAAAGCTTGCAAAAATAATAACACTTAGAACTAAAAAATAGACTTTCTTTTTCATGATGATATGTATTAAATTAATGAATAATTGATAATGACTAAAGAATAAACAACAAGATGTCAGATTGTTTGGTCTAACCTCTTGTTATTTATAAATATAAAAAGGATATATACTACAAACGGCAACTTTGCCAAAGTTTTAAACTTTGGCAAAGTTTTAATTACGAAACAGTTAGATAAGAATAAAAGTTCAAATTATAACCGTTTAAAGTATAAAAATGATAGATTCAAACCATTTTTACATAATATTGTAGCCGCACCAGGACTCGAACCTGAATTTACAGTTTAGGAAACTGTCGTTCTATCCCTTGAACTATACAGCCAGCATAACAACCAATATTATTTATCGGCGCGAAGATACAAAATATATTTTATTTACCAAATTTTTTATTCATTTATTCTCTAATTTTTTATTTAAGTACATTAACCACTTCAAATGGCTAAAGCAAATTTGAAGGGTAATTTATAAAACTTAACCTTTCAAATTAATTTCATTAAAAAC
>DYQJ01000388.1 GCA_020719345.1 Draconibacterium orientale
TTGGCTTTTGCGCCATTTTTGTTCCTGAATTTACCACTCTAATTCTTATAGAACCTTTGTTTACATATTGTAATATTATCTGTATAATTTTAGGATTAATTTATGTTTTCAAAAAACTTAAAAAAATTGGACGTTCCGTATCACAAACAGGATAACGAGTATTATTGTGGCCCAGCTGTTTTGCAGATGGTTTTTAATTATTTTGGGTATTTTAAGAGCCAGAACTTACTTGCTGATGGCGCAGGTACTAATGAAGAAATTGGTACAACAAATCAGAATATGATAAAAACAGCAGTAAGTCATGGTTTTTATTGTTATGTAAATAATGATTCTACTTTCATTTAGGAAAACAATATATACCTAGTAAATAGAGATATCTCTCTTGGGATTATTAACAGGCGGGTAGTATTTTTTGTTTTTTTTGTGTTATAATTACTACTCGTTGGGTCTTATTTTATAAGTTTTAAATTTAAAAAAAATGAAAAGAAATTTAATTTTATTAGGTTCAATTTTTTGTCTTGCTTTTGTTGCCACAGTTACATTGGCTCAAACTTCTGTAAAAGATGTTAGGGCCGTTGCTTCAACGACAAGACAAGCTATTAAGGGAGAATTTCGTGATGATGTCAAAAACATCAGAGCAAGTTCTACAGAAGAAAGGAAACAACTTCAAGATGAGTTAAAGAAAAAAACTGAAGAGGCTAGAGCGGAATTTGTACAAAAAAGAGAAGAATCTCGAAAGGAAATAGAGAAAGACAGAGTTGAATTTAGAAAAGAAATAACAGAGAAGAAAGCAGAGATTAAAAGTTTAATAACCACAAAAAGAGAAGAATTGGCTAAGAAGCTTAGGGTTGTTAAAGATGAGAAGAAACAACAAATAGCATTAAATATTGGAGATCAATTCCAGCAAATCAATGCAAAAGTTCTCGCAAATCTTACTCGTATTATAACCAAAGAAGAGATTATTTTACAAAAAATTTCTTCAAGAGCCGATGTTCTTTCAATTCAAAATAGCGATGTAGCTTCTTTAAAAGATGCGCTTGCATCAGCTGATATTGCTTTGACTAAGGCTAGAGAGGCTATAGTGGCTCAAACTGCCAAGGTATATACTATTGCCGTTAAGACAGAAGCCACTTTAAAGAGCGATACTGGAACAACAAAACAACTTCTAGAAAAAGATTTAAATAGCGTGAGAGATACCGTGAAGGCACTTCATGAGTCTGTAAAAGATGTTGCTGAAGTTTTTGGAAAAACCCAAGGTGCAGAAAAAATGAGAGTAGCAGAGACTCTTACAGCTTCATCTACTAATCAATAAAAAATATGAAAAAAAATATAATTATTATCATTTCGATTGTTGTAGTGTTGGTAGCTGTTGTAGCCATGATCATTGCAATGAAAGGTCCAGAGGAGAAACAAGTTCAAAATAAACAACCGGTTTACACAGATGCTATTACAGATGTGAACAATGATTTACAAGCTATAGATTTTGGAAGTTTAGACAAAGAATTTGAGGATGTAAATAAGAATATAGAGAGCTTATAAAATAAATAAAAAACCATCCTTTCGGATGGTTTTTTTGTTGCTTGCCTTTTTATCATATGATAATATATCTCCATAAGCAGTATTATTATTTA
>DYQJ01000389.1 GCA_020719345.1 Draconibacterium orientale
AAATTAAGATGGCCTCCATTATACGTATTTACATTTGTAATAAAAGCATCATTTCTCATCAACATGCTACCCATACTTGCCGATACATTAAGCCCATCTATATTGTAGCCACTAGCTCCACTAACGCCTCCGCCACCACCACTTGAATTTCCACTAACACCTCCGCCACCACCACTATGAGCTCCACCACCGTGTAGCCCACTGCCGTCTTCGTACATTCTTGCTGACCTTAATTGCAGTTCTCTTATTTTTTGTTTAAGACTCATTGCTGCATCAGAATTATATCCTCCTCCTGTAGCCATTCCTCCATCTGGGTCAATTTTACTTATTGGGTTGTTTCCCATTGCTAGGTATGGCGAGTGGTATTGGTTGTATGGGTCTATTGTTGTCCAACGGGCAAGTCGTGCGTCGTAATCGCGTAGTTTAAAGTGGTTTACACCAGCTTTTTGGTCTTTTTGGGTAATTGTTATATGGTTTAAATTAGACATATAGCAAAGTTATGTTTTAAAATTGGTTTTTACAAATGCTTTTTCGGGTAAACATAGTTAAGTTTTTTTGCTCCATAATAACACAAACGTTTTCTACTCTTGTTCTTTTATAAACTGTTAACAAATATAATATTTTTTTGAAACTTTAATTAACTATATTTGCATTATCAAGTATATTATTATCTAATGCTTACTAATATGGACATCGGACAAAGAATTACAGAACTGAGAAAAAAGAAAAATTGGTTGCAAACTGATTTAGCAAAAAAAATTGTTGATGCTTTTGGCGTAAGCCTTTATTATTTAGTAGGTGAAGGACAAAATGCTTCTTTTGATAAAAAAACGGTTCAACGTTTACACGATATTGAAGGAATGAAAGAAGATTTTAAAGAAAAATTCTTTTTTGTAATAGATACAATGATTAGAGATTATAAATCAGGGCAAGCATACGCACAATAAAAACCAAATAATTATGAACTTACAATATCTACACGACATATCAGGCAATACAACAGGGGTGTTTATTCCTATAAAGGCTTGGAACAAGTTAAAAGAAAAATATCACGATATAGAAATAGAAGACACAGAACTCCATCAGTGGCAAAAAGATATTATTGATGATAGATTAGAAAAAATTGCTAAGGGAAAAGAAAAATTTCAAGACTTTGATAATGCGATTGATGAAATCGAAAAAGAATTATAAAGTAGTTATTTCCGATTCTGCCAAAGCAGATATTAAAGAAAGTGCCAAATGGTACAACAGCAGGCAAAAAGGACTTGGCAAACATTTTACTCAAAGCATTAAGGAATGTATTAATACTACAAAACTACAACCTGAAAGTTGTAGAATAAGATATAAAAATAACCGTGTGGCTATTCCGTATAAATTTCCGTTTCTTATTGTTTATAATATTGACGATAATAATAATACTTTAAATATTATTGCCGTATTTCACACTAAAAAAAATCCTGTCAAACTTAAATAACTGTACTTCAGTTAGTTTAGTCGAAGTTGCAAACTTCGCCTAGCGAGGGAAAAATAAAACCATAATCATTTCCGCTGTATTGCATACAAGCCGTGACCTAGAGTTATGGAAAAACAGATAAATCAAAAAGCTCGGCAAGTCCGGGCTTTTTGATTA
>DYQJ01000188.1 GCA_020719345.1 Draconibacterium orientale
CTATTTTTGGGCTTTTTACAAGAAAGTCACCATTTTTTTACGTTATCAATTTTTTACGAAAATAATTTAATTATATAAAATATGGAACTATATAATTGGCAGACAATATTAGAAAAAAAAACAGATAAAGAATTAGTTGATATTTTTAAAGGCAACTCATTTTTAACTTATGAAGGAGAAATTTTTGCCGGATTAGAATTGAAAAAAAGAAATTATAATCCGACAGAAATTGAAGAAATACGAAAAATTAAAATGAGTCAATTAAATAATGAAATGACAGAACTTAATTTTTTAACTTTTAGAAAGTCAAAGTTCTACAAACGTCTAATTTATAAGCTGTTGCTTGTAGTTTTTTCTATTTGGCTTATCTCAAAATTTCAAAAAGATTTTATCGCATTTTTGCCATATTATGCTATTTATGTCATTGTCGCTTTTGCTTCAAGTATCTTTATTTCAATACTTTTTTACAAAAAATACAAAACTACAACCGACAAAAATATTAAAATCAAGAACGAGCTATTATCAAAATTAGAACAGTCCTAAAAAAGTAATGCTTAATTATATTAATATAACAATGGAAGAAAAAGAAATTAAAGAAGTAGTTAAAGAAAAATATAGTTTGATAGTAGAACAAACTAAATTGCAAAACGAAAGTTCTTGTTGTGGTGTAGGTGGATGTTGCAGTGTAGATTATACTATTTTTAGTGAAAACTATACCAATCTTGATGGCTACAACCAAGATGCCGATTTGGGTCTTGGATGCGGATTACCCACACAATATGCCAAGATAAAAAGCGGGGACACAGTGATAGATTTAGGTAGCGGCGCCGGGAACGACTGTTTTATAGCACGTGCCATCGTAGGAGAGCAAGGTCTTGTCATCGGCATAGATATGACGGAGGCAATGATACGTAAAGCAATAGAAAATACCGATAAACTTGGCTTTAAAAACGTGCAATTCCGTCTCGGCGACATAGAAAAGATGCCCGTAACAGCAAATAAAGCAGACGTAATAGTAAGTAATTGCGTGCTTAACTTAGTGCCGGATAAAGCAAAAGCTTTTGCCGAAATATACCGTGTACTAAAAAAGGGCGGACATTTTTCTATCTCCGATGTCGTGCTAAATGGAGAACTTCCCGAAAATCTTAGAAAAGACGCAGAAATGTATGCAGGATGCGTCTCCGGCGCAATACAAAAAAATGAGTACTTAGCGATAATAACCAATGCCGGATTCAAAAATGTCACCATTCAAAAAGAGAAGGAAATAATTATCCCTGATGAAATACTCCTAAAATATATTTCACATGACGAACTGCGGCTCTTCAAAGCCAACAAAATAGGCATATTTTCTATAACCGTATATGCTGACAAATTAGATTGCGACTGTGTAAATTGTTGATTTTAAAAATAATATGTTTCTTACAAATTTAAAACGTAATATCATGAGTAACAAATTAGTTATTTTAGTTTTTTGTATGTTGAGTTTGAGTTTTACTGCCATAGCACAAACAGAAGAGAAGCCAAGTGGGAAGCTGAGTGGCGTTTTCTTCATGGATTATTATCATAATCTTGCTCGTGACGGCGAAATAAATAATCTTTCTAACTCGGTCTCTAAAGGTGAAAAAGATGCACATGGACTTCAAATACGTAGAATTAATCTCACGTATGACCATAAAATAAATTCTAAATTTTCCTCCAAGTTTAGATTAGAATCCGATGAGTCAAATTTTACTACTAATTCTGGTGGCAATAAGGCAAACAAATTTGGTATGTTCGTCAAAGATGCTTATGTAAAATGGAATTATGCTAAACGACAAGATTTATATGTAGGTATTCAAGGAACTCCAAATTTTGAGGTCTCCGAAAAAGTATGGGAGAACAGATACATAGAAAAAATGATACAAGATTTGAGGGGCGCATGTCCTTCGCGTGACCTTGGCATCGCCTTAAAAGGAAGTATAGACTCGGCAGGTATAGTTAAATATCAAGTAATGTATGCTAACGGAAATGCCGGTTTGCCGGAATCAGAAAAATTCAAACGTATGTATGGCTCATTAGATTTTGCGCCGATTAAAAATTTATACGTAACTTTAGCTGCAAATTATCAATGGCGAGATTTTAAAGAAAGCAAATTTGAAGCAGATAAAATGTTGTCTAATAATATTTTATTATATTCTTTCTTTCTCGGTTATCAAAAAAAGAACAAATATTCGGCAGGCGTAGAAACATATATTCGTGCAACCGAAAATGGATATGAATTAACAGATAAATACGAAAAATTGCAAGGACATGGCATCTCGGCTTTTGCAACATTTTATCTTAACGAGAAATTTAACATCTTTGCAAGATATGATATTTTCGAACCAAACCAACACGACGACGCCAAGCATGACTCCCGCAATTTGTTGATAGCCGGATTTGGATTCAAACCTAATAGCAGCATCATATTCTCTGGAAATCTATTTTACGAGACTTACGAAAAATTAGAAGATAAAGAGATAAAAAGCTCAATGACTCCACGACTAACTCTTAGCTGGAGTTTTTAAAAAATAAGAAATTATAACAATAAAAAAACGCGACACTAATGTATCGCGTTTTTTTAATAAATTCAAACGGCTAATTAGTATAATAATTATAGTAATAATTAGAATAATAATTATAGTAATCCGAGTACGAATAGTTGTAATAATTATAGTAATCCGAGTACGAATAGTTATAATAATTATAGTAATCCGAGTACGAATAGTTGTAATAATTATAATAATCCGAGTACGAATAGTTGTAATAATTATAGTAATCCGAGTACGAATAGTTGTAATAATTATAGTAATCCGAGTATGAATAGTTGTAATAATTATAGTAATCCGAGTATGAATAGTTGTAATAATTATAGTAATCCGAGTACGAATAATTGTAATAATCCGAATAATAATAATTATAATAATCGGAGTACGAATAATTGTAATAGTTGTAATAATCGGAATAATAATAATTATAATAATTATACATCTCTGAGCTATCGTTTGCATTTAGAGACAAAGGCAGAGCCGGTAGAGCGACTACTCCAAGTGCCATCCCTATTCTTTTCAATGCTTCGCGTCTTGATATTTTATTATTTTCCATAGCATCAAAATATTTAGATTGTTAGAAACTATCTTATGCGTCACAAAAGCCATGTACAGACGATCTACACATGACTTAAGTATTTGATTATTAATTAGAATAATTATAATAATTGTAATAATCCGAATAATAATTATAATAATTATAATAGTCGGAATACGAATAATTATAATAATCCGAATACGTGTTGTAATAATTGTAATAGTCCGAATACGTGTTGTAATAATTGTAATAGTCCGAATACGTGTTATAATAATCCGAATACGAATAATTGTAATAGTCGGAATATGAATAATTGTAATAGTCGGAATACGAATAATTGTAGTAGTTGTAGTAGTCAGAATACGAATAGTTGTAGTAATTGTAATAATTACTTTCGCTACTACTTGCTAATGCCTCCAATGGCAAAACCGGAATCGCCAAAATGCCTATACCTTTGGCAATTCTTTTCAAAGCGTCCCGCCTCGAAATTGCACTCTTTTCTGGATTTTCCATAATCAGTATTGAATTTTAATTAATTAAGTTTATTATAGAATTAAACACTTCTTGTATATTAAACAAATTTGCACAATGCTCATTTTTTGGCAAAGGACAAGCTTTGTGATAATTTTCCTCAAATTTAGCGCCAAGACAAGTATTTTTGAACTTACATTTATCTATCTCGCCTTCTATATTTACTTGGCTTTTGAAACCGTACTTCGCTGCACGCGTAGGTCCCCACAAAACAACTGCCGGTGTTTCTGTCAGTTGCGAAACAACTTTTATAAGATTATCTAATGTTATTACCGCATCGGCTTTATTTACTATCTCTACTATATCAGTAAAATTAGTTAGTCCCAACAACGAGTATGCTCCTTTGATATGTAAATCTCTCTCCGTTCCGACTTGCAAAATAAAAAAGTTCTCATTTCGCAACATCTCAACTAATTGCGCCCAACGCATGAGATGTAACATCTTTCGCGGCGCCGAGGAGCTTGTAGAAATAATTATATTTTTCTCCCGCCAAGGTATTGTTTTTAGTAATAAACTATTTGACTCCCGGTTAGGAATATATAATTTTTCATCTATTCCGTCCGGTAATCCAAAACGCTTTGCTAAGACTTCATATACGTTGTTATGCTCTAATTCGCCGTCAAACCAGAAATCTATTTCGTCTATTTGTGCATTTTTATCAGGATATCCGATTTCGTTGATAGCCGGATGATTTTCAAAGACCTTTTGATAATAACTTCGTCTTACTATATTGTATTTTGTTAGTGGACTAATAACATGTAGTTTGTACAAAATACCGGACAATATAATGGCGTCTCCTAAGCTTCCGATAGGATTTAGCCATTTTATATCTTCATTGTTATTTATGTTCTGTTCTGTCATATTCTTCCCCAAATATAAGAATTTTTTATATATATATTTTATATTTTTTTATTCTTTTTTATTCTTTTTTATAAAAAAATATTTTACGCTTTTTTTGTAAACTTATTATACATTTCTACTTTAATTCCCGTTATAGGTTCCCAGTATTTATAAATAAATTTTTGAACCCACGCACAATTAGGACTCTTATGTCCATGCTCCCGTTTGTCCATGTAAGCATCTAATACACATCCGCCATGGCAAATTCCCCACAAAGGACAATCTTTACATTCTGTCTCAGGCAAAGTTATCTGACGCGTATCTATGACGTCTCTGTCTTTATGAAACATTATTTCTTCTAATGTAGCATCTTGTATCTTAGGATATTTCATTATTCCAAAGTCTCCTGCTCGTCCGCATTGTGCGGTGCTTCCATCTGGTCCTATGTACACCCAACGACTGGTACAATGTCCCATATATTCGCATCCCATTTGAACACGCTTTTCTACTATACTATTGTAAAATAAGCTAAATGGTTTAGCGGAAGGATAGCGGTCTCGGTGTTTTAACCAGAAAGGCAAAATGGCGCCCAAAAAATCAGCGTATTCGTCTTGATTGATAACTAAGCTGTCTTCTTGTTTGTCATAATCGTACATTTTATTAAACATTGGCGAAGAGCGAAGATTCAAATTAGTAAGATAAATAAAAAGTTTTAACGGGTCTTGCAAAGATTTCTTGTTTACCACATAAATAAATCCCCAAGTTAATCCATTTCGTTCGGCAAGATTGACTCCTTGGAAGAATCTGCGATTGTAAGCCATAGAGTCTCTATTTTTCCCGAGTCCACGGATACCGTCATAGTATTCGTAGCTTGTTCCTATTTGGGTAATTCCAAGTTTTTTGAATGCATCAATAATATCTTGATTTAAGACTGTCATATTAGATTGAACAAGATGTTCTATTCTGTCCCACGTATTTGGACATTGCTGATGCACAATATCATATGCGGTGTTGAAATAGTCTGCTCCAAGTAGTCCTACCTCGCCGCCGTGCCATGTAAACGCAACTTTCTCACGAGGATATTTCAAAAGGTAAACATTTATTTTATGAAAAATAGATGTCAGCAATTCGCAATCCATCACAATATCTTGATGTTTTTTTACTACTCCGCAGTATATACAATTGGCATTGCATTTTTCTGTTGCCTTAAAAATTATTACTGCCATTATCGTCTGTTTTTTTGTTGATTTTGATTATTCTGCTGATTTTGAAGTCTTTGCTGATGATGTTCTACTCCATCTAAGAGTTCGGTCATCGTATTAGCACAGCTTTTTTGGTCATCTATTGTCTCAACAAATTTTCCCAAACAAATTCGCCATGCCAGACATTCTGCACAATGTGTTTTATCTAAGAAATGTTGTTGCCATTTTGTCGTTTCTTTTATATAGTCTTGATTATCAGGTAATGAGTCTATTAGCGAAATATTTTCTAACACAAATTTTCCTGCTTTCAAATCATCGGCGTTAAGCGCTATTTGTCCTTCGGCATTCAGATGTAAGAATTTTTGCGGGTCATTGTAATAAACAGTATTAAAATCTAATCGTGATTCTCGTTTGTAATTAGACAAAATAAAATTAAAAGGTTCTACGGCGGCATGTTTATTTTTTGAATATATGGCGTATGTTTGCAAATCGGCAAATTTATTCCAATCCATTTTCGTTGTGCTAAAATATATACCGCTACATATTCCGAGTGAAGCCATTATTTGAAGATCTACAAAATTTTGAGGTGTTTGGTTAGACAAAAATATTCGGACATTCATCTGGCGTAGTATTGGCATCAGATGAAAAAACATACGATGACTGCCTATTGAGTTCACATACAATACCAACGGAATGTGTTTCCATGTTTCTAAAAAGCGAATTGAAGTTAAAGCGCCGTCATAGTAAACAGTTATATTATTTAGTTTATTTTGCTTATTTACAACATCATAATATTTATTGATGAAGTTAAAATTATCGGTAGTAATGATAATATTTTCGTTTTCTAATTTAGCTATCAGTTTTTCTTCAAAACGAGTGACTAATGTCTGTCTATTATTTTTCATTTTTTACCTCCTTAAATTTACGTATGTTTTCTGGTTCGTTATAAAATTTAGAAACAATATGTGCAAAACAACCTCCTGAGCATAAATTGTTCTTCAAATGTTCACAGTCGTCGCATTGTTCAAATATTCCGGCTATTTCTTTTCTACCTTCTGCCATTATTTGTTGATAATATTTTCGTATTTCGTGAACATTATCAAAGTCATAGATAGATGTTTTTTTGTAGTTAGATAGTGGAAAGCATGTCCAGACACTCATGTCGGGTCCTACATCTACTGCTGGTCCGCAGGTAAATTTCAATTGTCCCTTAGCATTTTTGTATAATTGTCCCATCTCTTGGTCAGTGAAAATACACATAGGCATTCCGCAATCAAAACCGAGACTTATATGATTAGCATTAAGTTGCGGAATATGAGATATCAGATTTTGCGCCATTTCTCTAAGTCCTGAAGGCGGGATATGGGTATTTTTTAGTCCCGGTATAGGATGTGCCAGTCCAAGACGTATATGTCGTTTGAGACCGAACTCGTTGATATATTGGATTAAAAAATCCATGTCGGCATCTTTTCGGTAAACGTTAAAGCTGAGACTTGTAAAATGTCCAAAAGCTTTCAGAAATCGGCGTACCGTCTCTAATTCTGAGAATGGAGTCTTTTTTGGGTCATTAACATTTACAACGAAAGAAAGCTGCATCGGGGTGAAATGTTGGAGTTCGCGAATCGCTTCGTCAAACATCTTATTTGACATCACTCCACTTGTGAAAACATTAGTTCTAAATTTTCGCTCTCTCAAATAAAGTAAAATATCTAAGAAATTAGGGTGTAAAAAAGGTTCGCCACCGAGTAGCGAGAAGTGTTTTTCGTTACTCGCATCAAAAAAATCTACTATATACAATAAATTCTCCCATGACAGAGTGTCGTCGGGAGCGCTATCACTCATGTGCTGTTTTGCAAAACAATAAGGACAAGACCTCACACACTTTTGCGTTAATAAAATATTAGCCATATAAATTTATTATTTCTTTTTTGCAAATATTATACATTTTAACGTAATAAAAAATTATTTATTATTTATTATTTATTTTTTACAAAAAAATTGGAGGCAGTTTAAGTTTGCAATGTCATGAGAAGCAATAAATCAAATTACAGTTAATCAATTCACAGCGAAGCCTCATAGTAACAAAAAAAATTAATATGTCTTATTTCCATTTTGTTTCATCATAGGAGATTAAATAAGTATTAATCTCTATATTATCAATACTTTCGGGTTTTTCATTTATCTGAGTCTGATATTCTATGTTGTTTGGACAAAAGAC
>DYQJ01000189.1 GCA_020719345.1 Draconibacterium orientale
CAATTAAAAAAGAAAAATATAAAGAAACAAATCTTTCGTTTACAACAGATATTATTAAAGATACTATTAACGAAGATTTTATAAGTCAAAGACAAAATTTAATATTAATTGGATTGTGTAACGACTTGAATATAAACGCATAACATGTATCACATTAAATTGCTTTTTTACTTTTTTGAAGATGTATCTTTTAGCAAATTTGCGTTTAAAACAGATAAAATTTTGCGAAACTCTGCGAGAAAATGATAATCAAATATTTCACGCAGAGTCTCGCAAAAGTAAAAACGCAAAGTTTCGCAAAGAAGTGTAACCTAATAAATGAAACATGCCGAAATATGATAAACACAGCAAATTTAATTTTAAATATATTTTGAAAAAAAATTGTATAATAAAATAAAAATTATTTACTTTACAAAACAAAAAAATAAAAAATAAATACCAATGATAGATATAAATGCTTTATTTAAAGTAAGTTATGGTTTGTATATAGTTACTGCCGGTAATAGCGAATCTGCTAACGGCTTTATTTCCAACACCGTATTTCAAGTAACAGCCGAGCCACCACGTTTTGCAGCGTGTTGTAACAAAAATAATTATACCAGCGAGTTCATCGAACAACATGGATATTTCACTTGTTCGGTATTGAGTCAAAATACGTCTTCCGATATATTTGGACATTTCGGATACAAAACAGGACGCAATTTTAATAAAATGGAGGGAATGCAACTAAAATATGGATTATCCGGAACTCCTGTAGTTTTAAATGATGCTATTGCTTTTTTAGAATGTAAAGTAATAAACAAAGTTGATGTCGGAACACATTGGATTTTTATCGCCGAACTTATTGATGCCGAAGTATTAAGTCAAGATGTCGAGCAGATGACCTATGATTATTACCGTAAAATCAGACGAGGAGTAGCACCGAAAAACGCACCTACCTACGTGGACAAATCAAAAGCCGAAGCAGAAGTGAAGACCGAAGAAGTAAAAAACGAAGTTGCATCTGCGTCAGCAAAGAAATACAAATGCGCCGTTTGCGGTCATGTTTATGACGAGCAAAAAAATAATACAACATTTTCTGACCTTTCCGAACAGTGGAAGTGTCCTGATTGTGGCGCCGATAAAGAAGATTTTATTGAAATATAATAATTTATCAACCAAATAAAATATATAGTATATGACAAAATCGTTGAAAGGGACAAAAACAGAATTGAACTTGTTAAAGTCATTCGCAGGTGAGTCGCAAGCACGCAACCGTTATGAATTTTTTGCAAGTGTAGCAAAGAAAGAAGGGTACGAACAAATAGCAGCAACATTCCAAGAGACTGCTAATCAAGAGAAAGAACACGCTAAACGTTTCTTTAAATTCTTAGAAGGCGGAGTGTGTGAAATAGTTGCTTCATATCCTGCCGGCATCATCGGAACTACAAAAGAAAATCTAAAAGCTGCTGCCGAAGGCGAGAACGAGGAATGGACTGTTTTATATCCTAAGTTTGCTGAAATTGCCAAAGAAGAAGGATTCCCGGAAGTAGCGGCTGCTTTCAAAATGATAGCAAAAGTAGAAGCCGAACATGAACGCAAGTATTTGAAGCTCTTGCAAAACGTCTCCGAAGATAAAGTTTTTATGAAAGACGGAAAAGTATGGTGGGAATGTATTAATTGCGGTTATGTTTATGAATCAGAAAAAGCCCTTGAAAATTGTCCGGCTTGTTTGCATTCAAAAGCATATATGCAAATGAGAAAAGAAAATTTTTAATTTTATCTATTGCAACTTTTCCAAAGTTTTATACTAAAAACTAATTTTAACTCTCTTTTTCATTTATCGTGAACTCGCACACAGAAAAAAAGTCTCTCCATCATAGTCATTCACATGGACATTCACATGGACATTCGCATGTAGCACACTTGTCTTCACGCAATTTATTTTTTGCAGTAATCCTAAATATTACTATCACCGTTTTGCAACTTATCGGAGGAATTCTATCGGGTAGTATGGCTCTCATCGCTGATGCTACTCACAATTTTAGTGATGTTATCTCGCTTATAATAAGTTATCTCGCCAATCGGCTGGCAAGAAGAAATGCTACTATCCGACAAACATTCGGCTACAAAAGGTCAGAGATATTAGCCGCTTTTATCAATTCGGCAAGCTTAATTATCGTCGCTATAATAATATTGATAGAGGGAATAAAACGTCTATTTGTGCAAACGGAAATTATAAGTGACTGGGTAATTATTTTATCGGCAATAGGAATTATTGTGAATGGTCTGAGTGCGATGTTTATCAAAAAAGATTCCAAAGATAATATAAATATTAAATCTGCTTATATTCACTTATTTAGTGATATGCTAACATCTGTTGCAGTGCTGATAGGCGGAATATTAATCAAGTTCTTTAATATCAATGGAATAGATGCTATTTTATCTATTATTATTGCTTTCTATTTGATATATATGAGTGTAGAAATATTTTTGCGTTCACTCAAAATCTTGATGCAATTTTCCCCGACAAATATAGATTTGAAAGAGATAAAAGAGCATGTAGAAGAAATAGACGGAATAAAAAATATTCATAATATTCATATATGGCAGATAAATGAACACGAAATAATGTTTGATGCTCATATTGACCTAATTACAGATATTAACATCAGCCAATTTGAAAAAATATTAGAACAGATAAAAACAGAACTTTTAGAATTTGGAATAGAAAATTTTACCATTCAACCCGAATTTCTTATACAGGACTCAAAAAATATAATCAATTAATACATCATATTATGAACCGAAAAACAATATTCTATCTTTTTATTATTTTAATTTTGTCGGCATGCGGCGAAAATAAATTTGACGTGAAAATAGATGATATTCAAGTAGAAATAGATTACGCAAATTTTGAAAAAGAAATATTTGAAACAAACCTGGACACTTTTTATTCGTATCTTCCACATTTAGAGAAAAAATATGGCACTTTCTTAGATTTATTTTTTTATAAAATTATAGGAATAGGAAGCTATAATAATGCAGAATTTATCGGCAATCTTCACGAGTTCAAAAACTACTGTCAAAACTATGGAATCTTAGAACAAGTAAATAAAACGTTTCCTAATAGAGACGAAATTAAAAATCAATTGAATTTATCTTTCAAATATTACAAATATTATTTTCCCAAAAAATATATTCCTAAGGTATATACTTGTATATCAGCGATAGGGTTGTCCGTTTTTACTACAGACTCGCTGATAGGTATAAGTTTAGATAAATATCTTGGTTCTGATTTTTTTATCTATAAAGAGCTGCGAATGGACAATTATATGAAAATAAAAATGCACAAAGAAATGATAGTTGTCGATTGCATGCGCGCATGGTGTATGGGCGAATTTCCTATAAATGACAGCATTAGCAATTTATTAACAAATATGATATACGAAGGCAGAATACAATATTTTCTTGACGCAACTCTACCTTTTGTTACGGATTCTTTAAAATGGGGATATACTGATAGTCAATATCAATGGGCGAAAAGCTACGAACAAAATATATGGGACTATTTGATAGATACCAAAATTAACGAAGACGAAAAACCTATATTGTTTAGTGACAAAGTTTTAGACATAAAAACATTTACAGGAGAAGCGCCGTTTACTACCCCATTT
The DNA here is from genome assembly GCA_020719345.1 of Draconibacterium orientale. GTDB lineage: Bacteria > Bacteroidota > Bacteroidia > Bacteroidales > DYQJ01 > DYQJ01. The sequence goes on from DYQJ01000189.1 coordinate 3,657, forward strand.
CACAATCACTCGGCGCCACGAGCAGGAACATATATCGGTTATAAAATTGTACAAAATTTTATGGAAAATAATCCGGAAATAACTCTCGCACAATTAATGCAAATTACCGACTACAATTATATCTATAACTATTCTAAATACTAAGAATTTTATCATGTCAAAAATAAGTATAATAATTCCATGTTATAATCATGGTGCTTACATACAAGAAGCAATAGATAGCGTGGAACAATGCGCAGATAAAGATTTGTACCAGATTATTATTATTAATGACGGTTCAACTGATGAATATACTAATAAAATATTGCAAAATCTTAAAAATAATGGCTATAATGTCATCGCGCAAGCGCATCAAGGACTTGCAAAGACACGCAACGAGGCAATAAAAATTGCTAATTCAGAATATATTTTGACATTAGACTCGGACAATAAAATTGCACCCGATTTTATCCACAAGTCAATAGAAATATTAGATACCATGCCAAATATAGCAGTCGTTTACTCTGATATTCAAACTTTTGGCATCAAAAAAGAATACTTATCAATTGGCGAATTTGAAAAACAACGACTGCTAAATAAAAACTATATAAATGCTTGTGCCATTTTTAGAAAAACAGCATGGCAAAAATGCGGAGGATACAAAGAAGACATGCCTTATCAAGGTTGGGAACATTGGGAACTCTGGCTGACAATGTTGGAGAATAATTTTAACTTTTTTTATATACCGCAAGCAATGATTTTCTGCCGAACAACAGAAAATTCTTTAACTGCAATTATTCAAAAAGATTTTTACAAACGTAAGTACTTAAATACATACGTCTTTTTCAAGCACTTAGATTTGTATAAAGATTATAATGACCCAATAACCGCTTTCGCAGAAAAAAAAGACATCATAGAAGAACATGATAAATTTGTCAAACAAATTAGACAAACATATTCTTACAAAATAGGAAATACTTTATTAAAACCTTTTTCTTTATTGAAAAGATTTAAAAAACAGCCCATAGAAAAAATATCACAAACACATGTACCGGCAGCCACTCTAAATCTTAGCGATATTATTTATTCTCAAAGATATACAGATTTTTTTAAGAACGATATTTTAAATTTTGACAAAATTAGAAATTCTGATAAAACAGTAGATATTATTATTCCTGCTTATAATGCGTTTGATTATTTAGAACCTCTTTTCAAAAGTCTTTTTGATAATACTACACTGAAACACAATATATTAATAATTGACGATGCCAGCACTGATGCACGTGTTATCATCTTTTTGGAGAAAATTGCAGCCCAGAAAAATAATATTACTCTTATAAAAAATAATAAGAATCTCGGATTTGTAAAAACCGTAAACAAAGGACTCCAATTAACACAAAATGACGTAGTTATATTAAATACAGATGTAGAAGTGCCACAATATTGGTTGCAAAGACTTATGTACCCGATTTATAATCTCCCAAAAGTTGCCTCCGTCACGCCAATGTCTAATGCTTCTACTATCACCAGCTTCCCTAATTTGTTAGAAGACAACGACTTATTTAATAAACTCAATATAAATGAAATAGATAATGTTTTTAAGCAAATAAATATTGCAGATAATATTTATATAAAAACGCCAACCGGAGTAGGATTTTGCATGGCAATGTCAAGACTTGCGATACAAAAAGTTGGAACTTTTGACGAGAAAACTTTTGGCAAAGGATATGGTGAAGAAAACGACTGGTGTCAACATGCAATCAAACAAGGATTTCAAAACTTGATAGCGACAAATATTTTTTGTTTTCATAATCATGGAACAAGCTTTACGAAAAAAGAAAAAGAAGAATTGGCTAAACAAAATTTGAATATTATTATCAATAAATACCCTAATTATTTTAATGAAATTAATCAAACAATCCACAATCCTGATTATAAGATTATTAGAGATATTACGCTGGTAAAATTAATACTTCAATCAGCCGAGAAAATAAAACTTATTTTCAATCATAATAACGGAGGAGGAGCTGACCATTATATCAAAGAATACATGACCGACAATAAATACGAGAACATTTTTATGATGATTAAACCCCATAAAATTAATAAAGTATTCACATTAGAGATTTTTCATAATTTATATTATCTAATTTTTGATTTTAATAAATTAGAAGAAATAGCCGATATTATACATTTTTTTAATCCCAAAATAGATGAAATTATTATTAATGAATTAGTTACATATCCGGACATAGAAAAGACAATAAAAATAATTTTAGAAATGAAAAAGCTATCTAAAATAACTTTTATAGCACACGATTTTTACGGAATATGTGCCAATTTTACTCTCATGGACTACAATAATCAATGGTGTGAAGGCGGAAATGAAAATCTTTGTGAAAAATGTTTTGCTAATTTCAAGATTAATGACTTTTCTAAAATATCACAATGGCGAGAGAGGTGGAATAATTTATTTACAGAAATAGATACTGTCATCGTTTTTTCTAATTTTACTAAAAATCTCTATTCCCGATTTTATAATGTGTTAAACAATAAATTTCTTCTCCAAGCCATGAAAGGAATAGTTTTACGAAAAGTAAATGTTCCCAAAACAAATAATTTTATCAATATAGGAATTATCGGACATATTATTTACAACAAAGGCGCCCAAATAGTGCAAGAAATGGCAGAAATTATTGAACAAAAAAATATACACAACATAAAAATAACGATAATAGGAAATTTGCTACATGCTCATAAACATAACTTAATAGAAATAATAGGATCCTATAAAATAAATGAGCTTCCCGATTTAATTGAAAAACACAACATTACAATTTTTTTTATGCCCTCTATATGCGGAGAAACTTATTGCCGCACAATAGACGAAGCCATGCAAATGGAATTAGATATAGCGGTATTCAATATTGGGGCGCCACCGGAAAGGGTGACGAAATATCACAAAGGTCTAATTATCTCTAAAATTGACCCGCTTACCGCATTGAATGAAATAATTGATTATTGCAAATAATTTTTTTACCACAAAGGAATGAGAGGAATGAAAGAAAAAACTTTCATTTCTCTCATTCCTCTGTGGTAAAAAATAAATCACTCGGCTACGAGCTTAAATTCTACTCTGCGATTTTTACGTTTTCCCTCTTCGGTGCTGTTGCTTGACAAAGGTTTTGTGCTACCATATCCTTTGGTAATAATTCGGCTGTTTACTATGCCTTTATTGATAAGATAAGTTGCTACCGCAGTGGCTCGGTCTTCGGATAATTGTTGATTGTGTTCGGCACTTCCAGTATTATCGGTGTGTCCGTATATTTCTATTTTATAAGTCATGTTCATTTTCAGGAGCTTATATATGTCATCAAGCTCCGAAAACGATTCTTATAAGATGACTGATTTGTCGGTTTCAAAATGTAAATTCTTGAAATATCGCACTTCATTTCTTTCAATTTTGCCAGAGTCCGAAACCTCATATATTTCTTTAATCAATAAATCATCTAAATAATAAATTACTTCCTCATTCAAATCGGGATTTAGCAGATGTGATTTTTTAGTGTGATTACCCATCAACATATATCTTTCGCCGCCCTTTGCCGTAAAAGTTCCGGACATCTTAGTCCAATTGTCGCGGTCGGTAATAAAATTGGTTGGATCATTAGCAATATCCGGAGTAAGACTCTGATAAAAAGCATTATTAGACTTAGGACTAAATGCCGAGTCCGAGAAAAAAATATAAAAATCACTCGTAGCATTTTCCGCATTATCTGACAGACTAAGATAATACTCGGTATAATATTTTTGTCCGGCTTTAAGTGGCTTAGTAAGATATCCCTGAATAAGACACGAAGTCTCGATGGCATCCTCGTCAACAAGATATATAGCAAGATATGCCTTACCTGAGTTAGGTTCTTGTTTGCCATAAACATTTTTTAACGGATGCATCGGAAATAATACTGTAGAATCGGCTTCATCATGAATATAAAAACCGCCTACTTTCATTACATGCCAAAATTTAACCACCTTAATATCGCGATCTACTTCACTGTTTTCTTCAAAACTCGGATTCATAACAAGATTTTGAGCGCGCACCTGAAAAGCCACAAATACCACAAAAAAAAATAATATCCTAATATTCATACTAATTAAATTGTTTGTTATTATTTATTGTTCATTATCAAATTTTTGCGGAACTCTGCGAGAAAAAATATTGATATTCAATACATTAATAGG
>DYQJ01000011.1 GCA_020719345.1 Draconibacterium orientale
TTCTATCCAAATATATTTCGCGAAAAATATTTACTAATGTAGCAATAATATGTTCGGGCAAAGCATCAAATTCGTCTATTATTAATATCAGCGGTTTTTCAAAATATTCTCTTACAAGTAAGAACTTAAATTGTTTCCAATTTTCAACAATGGGTAATTTGAAAGCTAATTCCATTTGAAGTAATTGAACAAAACCTTCTAATATTTCTTCATCCGTTTTTACATCTTTAAGCAAACCGGCAGACATGCAAACGACAGTATAATTTCCTTCGGCTTTTAGTTTATAAAGAGTTTGCCACATTAGCCATGTTTTGCCACTTTGTCGAGGCGCCCAGACGGTAAAAAAATGTCCGCCTTTTTGTGGGTTTTCTCCTACTAATTGAGAAATAGCCCTATTTACTAATTCTGTACGTGCGACAAAATAATTACTTTCTGTGTCCACGGGACCATAAGATGAAAATTTGCGTTGTGTTATCATTTGTCAATTGTTTTTTAGTTTCTATAAGGACAAAGATAATTATTTTTTAGAATATTTTGCAGTATATTTTAAATATCATAAATTATTCGTCAATAGTAATAAACAGCGGATATACCCTAACTTGTGTGTCAGGGTCAAGGTTTTCTATTTCTATTCTGTTCTCTGGATGTATAGATTCCATAAATATGACCAGATATATTTCTTGTAATTTTAGTTGTTTTTCGTATGCGGCGGCTTGTTTGCTTGCTTCTTATAAAGCTTAGCTATTTGTGAAACATTTTTGTTCTACTCCATACAAAATACAGTTAAAACGTATTAATAAAATGTATTTTACCATTTACACATTATTTTTATACTATTGTGTTTCAGTTGATTATATTTTCAAAAAATAATCTTCATAATTTTAGATATAAAAATTCTCCACTAAATACCTAATAACACAAGGAATTTAGTGGAGAATTTTTTTTACAAATAATTATCAACCATTTGCTAATCTATATTAATACAACAAACGCGCCAATATTATTTCAATAATCTATGTAATAAACGTAACAGTGGACAGCAGATTGTCCACTGTTTTAGTATATACTGGAATATATTTTTTCGCTTTATTATGCTTGTGCAGTAGGTCCTCCAAAGTTAAGCGGTATAACATTATCTATGGTTTTGATTTTGCCGTTTGCCGCTTCAAATTTTTGTATATTTTCTTCTAATGCAAACATCAATCGTTTAGCATGTTCTGGAGTCAATATAATTCTTGATTTAACTTGCGCCTTTGGCATTCCTGGCATTATCGTGATAAAATCAAGCACAAATTCGGTATTCGCATGCGAGATAACTGCCATGTTAGAATAAATCCCCTCTCCTATTTCTTCTTTTAACTCTATCTGTATCTTTCCTTTTGTATTTTCCATGAGAAATAATTATTTCATTAATATAAAAAACTACTTTCGTGCAACGTTTTCAAAATCGTCTTTATACTTATTTTTAGAGAACGTATCATATTCTTCTTTTGACCCCACTAAAATATTATCATAGTATCTTATGCCTGTTCCAGCCGGAATCAAATGTCCTACAATAACATTCTCTTTCAGTCCCTCTAAATAATCTACCTTAGCCATAATAGCTGCCTCATTCAAGACTTTTGTTGTTTCCTGGAACGATGCAGCAGATATGAAACTCTTAGTCTGCAATGACGCTCTGGTTATCCCTTGCAAAATTTGATTAGACGTAGCCGGTATAGCATCTCTTGCTTCTACAGGTTTCAAATCTCTTCGCTTTAACAAAGAGTTTTCATCCCGCAATTTTCTGGCAGTAAGTATTTGTCCATTCTTAAGAATTTGTGAGTCTCCAGAGTCTAATACAACCTTTTGACCAAAAATTCTATCATTCTCTTCCATAAAATCTATCTTATCTACTATTTGTTTTTCCAAGAAATCGGTATCGCCTGGGTCAATTATTTCCACTTTTCGCATCATTTGTCTTACTATCACCTCAAAATGCTTATCATTAATTTTCACCCCTTGTAGTCTATAAACTTCTTGCACTTCATTGACAATATATTCTTGAACCTTCGTAGGACCTTTTATCGCCAATATATCTGAAGGAGTAATTGCTCCCTCCGACAAAGGTAATCCAGCTTTAATAAAGTCATTCTCTTGTACCAAAATTTGCTTAGATAATGATACCAAATATTTCTTTTCTTCTCCTGTTCTAGAACGGACGATAATCTCTTTATATCCTCTTTTTACTTTTCCGTAAGAAACAATTCCATCAATTTCTGCTACCACTGCCGGATTAGACGGATTTCTTGCTTCAAATAATTCTGTTACTCTCGGTAAACCTCCTGTTATATCCCCCGATTTACCAACCTTTCTCGGTATTTTAACAATGGCATCCCCTGCGGTAATATTATCGCCATCATTTTTAATCATGTGTGACCCCACCGGTACATTATACATAGCCAATGTAATCCCATCTTCGGAAATGACATGCACTTCGGGATTTTTTGTTTTATCTTTAGATTCTATAATAACTTTCTCAGCAAAATTTGTTTGCTCGTCTTTTTCTTCTTTAAAAGTTATTCCATCTATCAAATTATGAAATTGTAAAATCCCTGTTTGCTCCGCCACGATAACATTATTAAAAGGGTCCCATTCGCAAAGCAAATCTCCTTTTTTAACTACATCTCCGTTTTTAAAATATAATTTAGCGCCATACGGTAACGAATTAGTAGTCAAAATAATATCGGTATTAGTGTCCACCAATTTCAACTCGGCAAGACGACTAACCACCACTGACACAAATTTTCCACTTTCGTTATCAAGTCTCACCTCTCTAAGTTCTTCTATTTCTATTCGTCCATCATATTTAGAATACAAAGTAGACTCTGCACTAAGTCCTCCTGCAACCCCCCCAACGTGGAAAGTACGCAAAGTTAATTGTGTTCCTGGTTCACCTATTGATTGCGCCGCAATAACTCCTGCCGCCTCTCCTATTTGTACCATTCTACCAGATGCCAAGCTTCTGCCGTAACATTTAGCACAAACACCTTTTTTAGACTCACAAGTCAGTACGGAGCGAATTTCTACTTGTTCTATAGGGGATTTCTCTATTTTTGCTGCCACATCTTCAGTAATTTGTTCTCCGTTCTTAACAATCAATTCACCCGTAAGAGGATGATATATATCATGTACAGAAGTTCTACCTAAGATACGTTCATACAAAGTTTCTACTATTTCCTCTTTTTTCTTCAAAGCAGTAGCAATCAAACCTCTTAATGTCCCACAGTCTTCGTGTGTTATTATTACATCTTGCGCCACATCCACCAATCTACGTGTAAGATAACCTGCATCTGCTGTTTTCAAGGCAGTATCCGCCAACCCCTTACGCGCACCGTGAGTAGAGATAAAATATTCCAAAACCGACAATCCCTCTTTAAAGTTTGCCAGAATAGGATTTTCTATAATTTCCGAAGTCGTAGCACCCGATTTTTGTGGTTTAGCCATCAGTCCCCGCATACCTGAGAGTTGTCTAATTTGCTCTTTTGAACCTCTTGCTCCGGAATCCAACATCATGTAAACCGAATTAAAACCTTGATTGTCAGTGCTTAATTGTTTTAAAAGAATTTGAGTAAGCTTAGTATTTATCTGAGTCCATATATCTATAATTTGATTATATCGTTCATTATAAGTTATTAGCCCCATATTATAAGTCTCTAATACTTCTTCTACTTGTTTATAGCCCTCTTGTATGAGGTCTTCTTTTGCTGCCGGAATGATAACATCTTCTAAATTAAAAGACAAACCGCCCTTGAACGCCATCAAAAATCCAAGATTTTTAATATCATCCAAAAAATTGGCAGTCGCCGCTATACCAGTGATCTTTAAAACTCTACCAATAATATCTCTTAGCGATTTCTTAGTTAAAATTTCATTTACAAATCCTACTCCCTTCGGAACATGCAAATTAAATATTATACGTCCTATGGTAGTATCAATAAGTTTAATAACTTCTTTCCCTTCTATTACATCAGTGGTTCTTACTTTCACTTTTGCATGCAAATCAGCAGCTTTTTCATTATAAGCAATTACTGCTTCTTCAGGTGAATAAAAAATTAATCCTTCACCTTTGACTTTTTTCTCAGGTGTACTGATTCTTTCTTTAGTTATATAATACAGTCCAAGCACCATGTCTTGTGAAGGAACAGTAACTGGTGCTCCGTTTGCAGGGTTTAATATATTATGAGCTGCAAGCATCAATATTTGAGCTTCTATGATTGCAGCATTACCAAGCGGCAAGTGTATCGCCATCTGGTCACCATCAAAGTCTGCGTTGAATGCAGTACAAACCAACGGGTGCAATTGAATGGCTTTCCCCTCTATGAGCTTAGGTTGAAAAGATTGAATACCAAGTCTGTGAAGTGTTGGCGCTCTGTTTAACATAACCGGATGCCCTTTCAAAACATTTTCTAATATGTCCCAAACAACCGGGTCTTTTCTGTCCACTATTTTTTTAGCAGACTTAACAGTTTTGACAATTCCTCGTTCAATTAATTTCCTTATAACAAAAGGTTTATATAATTCAGCAGCAATATCCTTAGGCAATCCGCACTCGTGTAATTGCAATTCTGGTCCTACTACGATGACCGATCTCGCCGAGTAGTCTACCCGTTTACCTAAAAGATTTTGACGGAATCTACCTTGTTTACCCTTCAAACTATCACTTAAAGATTTTAATGGTCTATTAGCTTCCGTTTTTACTGCACTTGATTTTCTTGAATTATCTAAAAGAGAATCCACAGATTCTTGTAACATTCTTTTTTCGTTTCTCAGAATTACTTCCGGTGCCTTTATCTCTATTAAACGTTTTAATCTATTATTTCTTATTATAACTCTACGATACAAGTCGTTCAGGTCTGACGTAGCAAATCGTCCTCCATCTAATGGCACCAGTGGACGAAGCTCAGGGGGTATCACTGGCAAGACCTTCAATATCATCCATTCTGGACGATTGATTTCTTTAGAAGCTCTAAATGCTGATACAACTTGCAATCTTTTGAGGGCTTCATTTTTTCTTTGCTGGGAATTTTCTTTGTTAGCTTTGTCTCTCAAATCGTAAGCTAATTCATCTATATTTATACGAACCAACAAATCGTAGAGCGCTTCCGCTCCCATCTTAGCAATAAATTTATCGGGATGGTCATTTTCTAACTGATGATTATCCTTAGGTAAACTTTCTATTATGTCCAAATATTCTTCTTCGGTTAAAAAATCTAATTGTTTTACTCCATCTTGGGCTTTAACACCTGGCTGAATAACTACATATCTCTCATAGTATATTATAGCATCCAATTTTTTTGAAGGTAATCCTAACAAATAACCTATCTTATTTGGCAAAGTTCTAAAATACCATATATGAGCTACTGGAACGATAAGCTGTATATGTCCAGTGCGTTCTCGTCTGACCTTTTTTTCTGTTACCTCGACTCCACACCTATCACAGACTATCCCTTTATATCTAATTCGTTTGTACTTACCACAATGACATTCATAATCCTTAACAGGACCAAAAATTCTCTCACAAAACAAGCCATCACGTTCGGGCTTATAAGTCCTATAATTTATTGTCTCAGGTTTTAACACTTCGCCATGCGATCTCTCCAATATTTCTTCAGGCGATGCAATACCTATAGTTATTTTAGTGAATTTACTTTTTGTTTTAGTATCTTTACGAAAAGCCATAAATTTTCTTGTATATTAATAAGCTTTATATATTTATATTATAACCCGATTTTAAAAATAAAATCGGGTGTTGTCAGTTACACTAAGTTCACACTCAATCCTAATCCCTTTAGTTCATGTAAGAGAACATTAAAAGACTCAGGTATTCCTGCCGGAGGCATAGGTTCCCCCTTAACAATTGCCTCATACGCTTTGGCTCGTCCTATCACATCATCTGATTTAATAGTCAAAATTTCCTGAAGTATATTAGAAGCACCAAAAGCTTCTATCGCCCAGACCTCCATTTCACCAAAACGTTGCCCTCCAAACTGTGCCTTACCACCAAGAGGTTGTTGTGTTATCAAAGAATATGGACCAATAGAGCGAGCATGCATTTTATCATCCACCATATGTCCTAACTTTAACATATAAATAACTCCGACAGTTGCAGGTTGATCAAATCTATCTCCTGTAGTGCCGTCATAAAGATAAGTTTTTCCATTACGCGGAATACCTGCTTTATCAGTGTAATTATTTATATCTTCCATTGTAGCGCCGTCAAATATAGGTGTAGAAAATCTCACGCCCAATTTCATACCAGCCCATCCTAATACAGTCTCGTATATTTGTCCTAAGTTCATTCTCGAAGGTACTCCAAGCGGATTCAAAACTATATCTACCGGGGTTCCATCTTCTAAGAATGGCATATCTTCATCCCGTACTATTCTGGAAACAATACCTTTATTTCCATGTCGTCCCGCCATTTTATCACCTACTGTTAGCTTCCGTTTTTTTGCAACATAAACCTTAGCCAGCTGCACAATCCCGATAGGAAGTTCATCGCCAATTAAAATATTATATTTTTTCCGCTTATAAACACTTTCAGTAAGCTTATGCTTTATAACATAATTGTGCAAAAGTGACCTTATCATATCATTTTTCTTCTTATCAATAGTCCATTTATTAGGATTTATGTTCAAAAAATCAATATCTTGAAAGGTTTTTTGCGTGAATTTAGCACCTTTCGGAATAACTTCCTTATTAAAATAATCTTTTATTCCTGGTGAAACTCTTCCATTCAATAACTCTACCAATTTATCAATCAAAATATTTTGCAAATCTTCTATTGCCTTGTCTAATTCAGAATCTATCTTCGCTATAATAGGTTTATCTGCATTTTTAAGTTTTCTATCTTTCATGGAGCGCGAAAATAATTTCTTATCAACAACTACTCCTCGTAATGAAGGCGGAGCTTTTAAAGAAGCATCTTTCACATCACCAGCTTTATCTCCAAATATAGCTCTTAGAAGTTTCTCTTCTGGTGACGGATCCGATTCTCCCTTAGGTGTTATTTTACCAATCAAAATATCTCCCGGTTTAACCTCGGCTCCTATTCTAATCAATCCATTTTCATCTAAGTTTTTAGTTGCATCTTCACTAACATTTGGTATATCAGAAGTTAATTCTTCTATTCCCCGTTTAGTATCTCTGACCTCCAGCATATATTCATCAACATGCACAGATGTAAAAATATCTTCTCGCACAACTCTCTCCGATATTACTATCGCATCCTCAAAATTATACCCTTTCCAAGGCATAAACGCAACTTTCAAATTTTTTCCTAACCCCAATTCGCCCTTGCTCGTACCGTATCCCTCAGTAATTATTTCGCCTTTTTTGACTTTTTGTCCCTTAACTACTATCGGTCTTAAATTTAAACAAGTGCTTTGATTCGTTTTCCTATATTTAGGAATTTTATACTTTACTAAATCATCTTCAAAGCTGACAAACTGTTCGTCCTCATCCTTTATATATCTAATAATTATTTCCTCGCCATCTACATATTCTATTATACCATCTGCCTCAGCCATTATTTGCGATCTGGTATCTTTAGCTACTTTATGCTCTATTCCTGTTCCTACTATTGGACTATCACAAATCAATAAAGGTACTGCTTGGCGCATCATGTTAGAGCCCATCAGCGCTCTATTAGCATCATCATGTTCCAAAAAAGGAATAAGCGATGCAGCAATAGAAGAAATCTGATTAGGAGCGACATCCATTAATTGCACTTCTCCTCTCTCAGCCAAAGGATAATCAGCTTCAAGACGCGACTTCACTCTAAGCGTAACAAAATTCCCTTCAGAATCCAGCTCCGCATTTGCTTGTGCAATAATTTTACCTTCCTCCTCCTCTGCCGACAAATACTTATTGCCTTCTTCCGACAAATCCACCTTAGCATCTTGTACTTTTCTATATGGTGTCTCAATAAATCCCAAATTGTTAATTTTAGCAAACACACAAAGCGAAGAAATCAATCCTATATTTGGACCTTCCGGCGTCTCTATAGGGCATAACCGACCATAATGTGTGTAATGCACGTCACGCACCTCAAAACCTGCACGTTCTCGTGACAAACCACCAGGTCCCAAAGCCGACATACGTCTTTTGTGCGTCATTTCAGCCAACGGATTAGTTTGATCCATAAATTGAGACAACTGATTTGTACCAAAAAAGGAATTTATAACAGAAGATAAGGTTTTAGAATTAATCAAATCCACCGGGGTAAAAACTTCGTTATCTCTAACGTTCATTCTCTCCCTAATTGTTCGGGACATTCTCGCCAAGCCAACTCCAAATTGATTATACAACTGCTCTCCGACTGTTCTTACTCGTCTGTTGCTAAGATGATCTATATCATCCACATCTATCTTAGAATTAATTAACTCTATAAGATATTTTATTATCTCTATGATATCTATCTTCGTGAGAACACGAACCTCTATATCTTTAAGATTCAATTTCTTATTTATTCTATAGCGACCTACCTCACCCAAATCATATCTTTTGTCCGAGAAAAATAATTTATCTATAACATCTCTTGCAGTAGCTTCATCCGGTGGCTCAGAATTTCTAAGTTGTCTGTATATGTGCATCACAGCTTCCTTTTCAGAATTACAAGGATCTTTCTGTAACGTATTGTAAATTATAGAAAAATCAGTAGAATTCAAGCTCTCCCTATGAATAAGTATCGTCTTAGATCCCGATTCTAATATCAAATTTATATGATTTTGCTCCAAGACAGTCTCTCTGTCTATTACGACTTCGTTTCTTTCTATTGAAACTACCTCTCCTGTATCTTCATCTACAAAGTCTTCCAACCATGTTTTAAGAACTCTCGCAGCCAATTTCTTACCAAGACATTCAGACAAAGTTTCTTCCGATATCTGTATTTCATCCGCCAGATTAAATATTTCTAATATATCTTTATCACTCTCAAATCCTATTGCTCGCAAAAGTGTAGTGACCGGCAATTTCTTCTTTCTATCTATATAAGCATACATTACATTCGAAGTGTCGGTAGCAAATTCTATCCATGAACCTTTAAAAGGTATTATTCGTGCCGAGTACAACTTCATACCGTTGGTATGCATACTTTGTCCAAAAAACACGCCTGGAGATCTATGTAGCTGTGAAACAACCACTCTCTCTGCCCCATTGATAACAAAAGTACCCTTTTGAGTCATGTAAGGCACCGTCCCCAGATAAACATCTTGTATAACAGTGTCAAAATCCTCATGCTCGGGATCGGTACAATATAACTTTAACTTCGCCTTTAATGGTACACTGTAGGTCAGTCCTCTCTCTATGCACTCGTCTATAGAATATCTTGGCGGATCTATAAAATAGTCAATAAATTCTAGTACGAAATTATTTCTCGTGTCTGTAATAGGAAAGTTCTCTGTGAAGACTTTAAATAAATTCTCTTCTCTTCTCTTCTCAGGCGTAGAATTTAACTGAAAAAAATCTTCAAAAGATTTTAATTGAATCTCCAAAAAATCAGGGTAATCCATCTGATTTTTCGAAGTTGAAAAGCTTATTCTATTATTGAAGGACATCTTTTATTAATTAATTGAACTTAATTATAATGACAAAAAGGCTTAGCATCAATCCTTACAAAGACTAATACTAAACCTACCTATATAAAACAAATACTTACTTTATTTCAACCTCAGCACCTGCTTCTTCCAATTGTGCTTTCAATGCTTCAGCTTCATTTCTGGAAACCTTTTCTTTTATTGCTTTTGGTGCTTCATCAACAACAGCTTTGGCTTCTTTCAATCCCAAACCGGTTAACTCTTTAACCAACTTCACAACTTGTAACTTAGCTCCGCCTGCTGCCTTCAATATTACATCAAACTCTGTTTGTTCTGCAACAACTTCTGCTCCTCCTGCAACAGGACCTGCTACTACTGTCGCCGCAGCGGCAGCAGCTGGTTCTATTCCGTATTCCTTCTTTAATATATCAGCTAACTCATTTACTTCCTTAACTGTTAAATTAACAAGTTGTTCTGCTAATGCTTTTAAGTCTGCCATTTTATTATTTATTAAAATATTATTTTTTACTTATTTTCTCTGTCTGACAATGTCTTCATTAAACCACCCAATAAATGCTTTCCAGACATCAATTGAGAAAGCACCGTCTTCATAGGCGATTGCAATAATGCAACCAACTCTCCTACTAATTCATTCTTAGACTTAACATTTACCAAATTCTCCAATTGATCGTCACCAATATAGACATATTCTTCCACAAAAGCTGCCTTCAAAATAGGTTTACTCTTTTGTTGTCTAATTTTCTTTATCAATTTAGCTGGTGCGCTTGCATCTTCAGTAAACATCACCGACGTAGAATAGGTTAACGAATCAAGCATTTCTTGTACCGGCAACCCAGACTTCAACAATGCTCTCTTCAACAACTTATTCTTTACTACCACCAATCTTATATTATTCTTAAAACACTCTCGTCTTAAATCACTCGTGTCCACTGCACCAAGATCAGATATATCAGTCAAATAAAAATGCGGGGTATTAAGTATTTGCTCTGCCAACCTATCTATTATTATAGTTTTTTCTTGTTTATTCATAATCAATACTTTTTACTATTCATTTAAACTTTTCACATCAACCTGCACACTTGGACTCATGGTACTTGAAATATAAACACTTCTCATATATGTACCCTTAGCCGACGACGGTTTCAATTTAATCAAGGTATTCAAAAATTCCTTAGCATTATCTAAGATTTTAACAGGGTCAAAAGACACCTTACCTATTGCAGAATGGACAATCCCATTTTTATCTACCTTAAAATCTATTTTACCTTTCTTTACTTCTTCCACCGCTTTACCTATTTCCACAGTAACGGTACCACTTTTTGGATTCGGCATCAGCCCACGCGGTCCCAATATCTTACCGAGCTTACCGACTTTTGCCATAACCTGTGGCATAGTAATAATTACATCCACATCAGTCCACCCTTCCTGTATCTTCACTATATAATCATCTAGTCCGACATAATCAGCGCCAGACTTCTTTGCTTCTTCTTCTTTATCAGGTGTACAGAGTACCAAAACCTTCTTTTCTTTACCTGTACCATGCGGAAGAGTTACCACACCTCTCACCATCTGATTGGACTTTCTAGGGTCTACGCCCAGTCTGACATCTAAATCAACGGAAGCATCAAATTTTGTAGTGGTGATCTCTTTTACCAAACCTACTGCATCCTTAATATTATAGACCTTTTGTCTGTCTATTTTCGCTAACGATGCTTTTCTATTTTTTGATATCCTAGCCATTTTTCAATATTTGTATTAAATTTTTCATTAAAATGGTGAAACACCACTAACATTTATCCCCATGCTTCTTGCGGTACCAGCAACCATCTTCATAGCCGAATTCAAAGTGAATGCGTTCAAATCTGGCATCTTGTCCTCGGCGATCTGTCTTACTTGTTCCCATGTGACAGATGCCACCTTCTTCAAATTCGGTTCAGGTGACCCCGATTTAAGCTTCGCTGCTTCCAACAATTGTATAGCAACAGGCGTGTTCTTTGTTACAAACTCGAATGACTTATCCTTATAAACAGTTATAACAACAGGCACGATTTTGCCCATCACATTTTGGGTTCGTCCGTTGAACTGCTTGCAGAATTCCATTATACTTAACCCTTTCGCACCTAAAGCAGGTCCTATCGGAGGGGCAGGATTTGCTTGTCCCCCTTTTATCCTAAGCTTTATTTTACCAACAATTTCTTTCGCCATAACAAATCTATTAGAATCTTACTCTTTGTAATTATAAAAATTCAGCATTTTTGCAAAGGAAGCATTGACAATAAGCAAAAACACCTACTCTTTTTCTACTTGCATAAACCCCAATTCCAATGGAGTTTTTCGTCCAAAAATTTTAACCATGACCTTCATCTTCTTCTTTTCATGATTAATTTCTTCTATGACACCGGTAAAAGTTGAGAAAGGTCCATCGACAACCTTTACTGACTCACCAACACAAAAAGGTGCACTCATTTCTTCTTCTGTCTCTGCGAGATTATCTACTGTTCCCAATATTCTGTTAACCTCACTCAGTCTAAGCGGTACAGGATCACCTCCCTTATTGGCTGTAAGAAAATCTATCACATTAGGTATATTTTTAAGCATGTGCGGCACTTCTCCTATAAGGGCTGCCTCCACCAAGACATATCCAGGGAAGAAGCTTCTCTCCTTACTTACTTTCTTTCCATTTCTTATCTGATAAACTTTTTCGGTAGGTATCAAAACCTGAGCAACATACTCTTGCAAGTTTTGACTATTTATTTCGCTTTCTATGTACTCTTTAACCTTTCTTTCTTTACCACTTATTGCTCGTAAGACGTACCATCTCTTCTCTATCTCGGACATATCTACAAATTATAAATTATTTTCTCCATCAGAGTACTAAAAACCGTATCCATGACGTATATCAACAATGCGATAATCAAAGAAGCCACCATGACAACTATAGCACTATTTTGCAACTCCATCCAAGTTGGCCAAGACACCTTATTCACCAACTCATTATAAGTCTCCTGAAAATACTCTCTTACTCTATTCACCTTTAACGTTTTATCTTCTATTTAACAAAAAAAGCACGGGAGGAGCGACTCGAACGCCCGACACCTAGTTTTGGAGACTAGTGCTCTACCAAC
Source organism: Draconibacterium orientale (assembly GCA_020719345.1). Lineage (GTDB taxonomy): Bacteria > Bacteroidota > Bacteroidia > Bacteroidales > DYQJ01 > DYQJ01. The sequence goes on from DYQJ01000011.1 coordinate 12,725, forward strand.
TGAGCTACACCCGTGTGTATTAAAACTAACAAAAAATCTTGTTAGTTTTATATTATTCATTAAGCAATAATCTTAGTTATTTGTCCTGCACCTACGGTTCTACCACCTTCTCGGATAGCGAATCTTAAACCTAAGTTTACGGCAACCGGATATATCAATGTTACTGTTATAGTCAAGTTATCACCCGGCATAACCATTTCACGTCCTTCCGGTAATGTTATTTCTCCTGTAACATCCAAAGTTCTGATATAGAATTGTGGTCTATATTTATTATGGAATGGAGTGTGTCTTCCGCCTTCTTCTTTCTTTAAGATATAAACTTCGGCTTGGAATTGAGTGTGCGGAGTTATTGAACCTGGTTTAGCTATAACCATACCTCTCCTGATGTCGTCTTTATCAATACCTCGAAGTAAAATACCTACGTTGTCACCAGCTTCACCTCTGTCTAATATTTTTCTAAACATTTCAACACCAGTGCAAACAGACTTAAGTTTTTCATCTTTAGATAAACCTACTATTTCTACAGCATCACTTGTATTTATTACACCTGTTTCTATTCTACCTGTTGCAACTGTTCCTCTACCTGTTATAGAAAATACGTCTTCTATCGGCATCAAGAATGGTTTGTCTATTAATCTTGGCGGTATAGGAATATAAGTATCAACTGCATCCATTAGTTCTACAACCTTTGCAACCCATTTAGGTTCTTCGTTAAGAGCTCCTAATGCTGAACCTTGAATTATAGGGGCATTGTCACCGTCAAATTCGTAGAAATTCAAAAGGTCTCTAATTTCCATTTCCACGAGTTCCAATATTTCGGGGTCTTCTACCAAGTCCACTTTGTTCATAAAAACGACTATCTTAGGAACGTTAACCTGTCTCGCCAAAAGTATATGTTCTCTTGTTTGTGGCATTGGTCCATCAGTTGCTGCTACTACTATAATTGCTCCGTCCATTTGTGCAGCACCTGTTACCATGTTTTTAACGTAGTCGGCGTGTCCCGGACAATCTACGTGTGCATAGTGTCTTATTGCTGTTGAATATTCTACGTGAGCAGTGTTTATAGTTATACCTCTTTCTTTTTCTTCTGGTGCGCTATCTATTGAGTCGAAAGTTCTTATTTCAGACCATCCCTTTTTAGCAAGCACTTGTGTTATAGCTGCGGTTAGGGTTGTTTTACCGTGGTCTACGTGACCTATTGTACCTATGTTTACGTGAGGTTTTGACCTGTCAAATTTTTCTTTAGCCATTGTTATATATATATTTTTTGGTAATTTATTTATAAGATTTCATTGATTTAAAGTTGTTGTGCGAGCCAATGATGGGAATTGAACCCATGACCCCTTCCTTACCAAGGAAGTGCTCTACCTCTGAGCTACATCGGCAAAAAAAGAGCGGGAAACGAGGTTCGAACCCGCGACCTACAGCTTGGAAGGCTGTCGCTCTACCAACTGAGCTATTCCCGCTTATTAATTTACCGTGGGGAGGGGAGGATTCGAACCTCCGAAAGCGTACGCTAACAGATTTACAGTCTGCCCCATTTGGCCACTCTGGAACCTCCCCCATCAGAGCCGGTGGACGGATTCGAACCGCCGACCAGCTGATTACAAATCAGCTGCTCTGGCCAGCTGAGCTACACCGGCATTTTTGTTAAGAACACACCGACCATTGTGTCTGTTGTTTCAATCGGTGTGCAAATGTAAATATATTTTTTTGAACCACCAAATTTTTTTGAGAAAAAATTACATTTTTTTTTATTTTTTTTTATTTCTCTTTTTCCTTCTTTTTTTGGAGTTGTACTTTAAGAGCGGAAACCACTGAGTCAGTGGTACTTTCAAAGGTTCCGCCTTTTTTCTCGGCAAACAGGTCGGCACCTGGAATTAGCAATTTTATCTTAGTTATCTTACTATCGTAATTTACGGTGTTGGATTTCTCCAAAGTTAGATGAACTTCAGCGCCTAAAATGTCGTCGGAAAATTGCCCTAACTTGGTTACTTTTTCAGTTATAAAATCTTCCAACTTCTTATCAATATTAAAATGAACTGAATTAATTTTTATATTCATAATGACCTCCTTATTTTTTTAAGCTCTTGGATGAGCTTGTTTATAAATATTATTTAATTTTTCAAATGTATTATGCGTATATACTTGCGTGGCTGATAGGTTGGCATGTCCTAATAGTTCTTTAATGGCATTTATATCAGCTCCGTTGTTTAACAAATGTGTTGCAAAAGTATGTCTTAGCACGTGTGGACTTTTCTTTTTGTTGGTACTTATTTTAGATAGATTTTTTGTTACTATTCTATATATATATTTCGGATATGTTTTTTCGCCTTTTTTAGTAACAAAGAGATATGAATTATTGTTTAATTCAGAGTTGTTCTTCGTTTTGTCAGAATAATCTCCTATCTGTTTCATTAATTCATTAGTGCAATAAACAGTTCGGGTTTTGTTTCGTTTTCCTGTGATTTTGATAGTATTATTAACAAAGTCAATATCAGTTATTTTGATATTAATAAGTTCTGTTAGTCGGATTCCTGTTCCGTAGAATATTTCTATTATCAATTTATCTCGTTCTCCGTTTTGATTGTTATTAAAGAAGTTAGGATTTTCAATTGTTTCCATATTTTTTTCTGATATAAAAGATGGAAGTTTTTTATAGGTTTTAGGTTTTATAATTTTATCTATGGGATTTAGCTTAACTATCTCTCTTTTTAATAAAAATCTATAAAAAGTTTTTAAAGTTGATATTTTTCTATTAATAGTTCGTGGAATATTTTTGTCTAAATTTAGTTTTATTAGCCAATTTCTAATTAATTTATGGTCTGTAATAATGTTATTATCAACAAATTCGTTTTTAAAAAACACAGCAAATTGTTTCATATCTTGTTGATATGCGACAAATGTGTTGTGCGAATATTTGTTGTTAGACTTTATATAATCAAGAAATTGTTGTATCAATATTTCCATGCTGTCAAAAATTTAATTATAAAGATAAAAATAAAAAATTGTATTAACAAATTTTTTAATCATTTTTTATCTAATAAAAAAGATATATTAATTATCTTACTATAAATAAATGCTTTACTTATTACAAATTTGATTATAATCGCAGTATTTACAGATGTTTTCGTTTGTTGTTTGCGAAAATGGTATATTCGGGTCAAATATTTTTGATATTAGCGATTTTAAATTGGCATTAAATTCTTTTAAGATAATAGGTAGTTGTAGATTGTCAATGATTATTTTGTTTTTAGTATCTTTTTTAAAGACGATATTAGGGATAAAATCTTTTTTAATAATATCTCGTATATTATATATTGCGGGGATAATATTATTATCTTTAGAATTAAGTTTATTTTGATATATTTCTGAGTATAAGAGTATTTGTAATATTGCGGTTTGCCGGTTTGTGTTTTCTGTGTCAAATAGTTCTTCCGTTGATGAGAAAGATTTTTCGGTAGTTCCGGTTTTATAATCAACGATTCTATATACGTTATTTTTTTTATCTATTCTATCGAAAACTCCCCAAATAGTTATATTAAAATTTTGCTGGTTTGCATTAATTTCCATGTCTTTATAGTATCCGTTTTTTTGTTCGAGGTCAATAATTTCAAATGGAGCGTAGTTTTTGTCCAAGTGTAAAATATTTTTAATATATTGAATTAGAACGTCTTTGACAATAATATTAGTATTTTCAAATGCGAATTTAATATTTTCTTCGGTTTTGTAATGTTGTTTGAATGCGTATTCTATAGCATTTTCAACATTTTGAAATAAGAATACAAAGTCGGTATGTTCAATTAATTTAGAATTTTTATTTTCGGCGAGTTTAAGATATATGTATTCGAGTGCAGTGTGCAATAAATTTCCGAAAGTAATTTGATTAATTTCTTCTTCTATATTTTGTTTAGGTTTTAGATTAGCAATATATTTAAAATAGAATTTTAGAGAGCAATCAATATAAGTATTAATTGCCGAAGCAGAGAATTTTTTGTTATTTTGATTATATTCTTTGATGTATATGTTTAGAGCATTTATTATGTCTTGGTCTTTATGTATTTCAATCTTATTAATAGTATTAGGTTTTAGTGTGTCTTTAAATTGTTTTTCAACAATGTTTAATTTTGTTTCGTATTTTAGTTGTTGCAAGAATCGGCTTATTTCTCCGTTGTTGTTACCGGTGATATTATTGTAAAGAATAAAAATATTTTTAGATTTTTGGAATAGTCTATAGAATAGGTATGCAAAAATGGCGTCTTGCTGTTTTATACTTGGGAGTTCAAATGCAATTCTTATTGTGTCGGAGATGAATGTTTGCTTTTTGTGTTCGTTAGGTAAAGTACCTTCGTTCGCATTTACAATAATAATATTTTCAAAGTCGAGGTTTCGTGTTTCCATGAGTCCTATTATCTGTAGTCCTTTTTCAAATTCTGCGTCAAAAGGGATTCTTATGTTTGCGAAGATTTGTTTAATTAGCCGGATGCTGATATTTAAGTTAAACAGTTCTTCTTCATGTTGTTGTTCTATTGTGTCTTTCAATCTTTTAACTTGCGTATATACTTGATATATGTATTCGTTTTCAATATTATTAATGGTATTTTTTTCAAAGATGGCAAATAATATATTTAAGATATTGTTTAATAAATTATTAGTAGGTTTGTCGGTTAGTATTACGGGTTGAAATATAATATTCAGGAAATCATTTTTGTAGTCTGCAAAGAATTTGTAATCAGTGTAAACTTTGTTTTTTTCAATTAATAGGTTAATAATAGCATTTGCGAGTTCGGGTATTTTGTTCCATACATTAGGATTTTTCAATATTTTGATAATATCTTTATGATAAAATAATATATTATTCTGTTTGTATATAGTAGTATGTTCTTGTATTTCAATATAATTTATTAATAGACTGTATAAAATAGTATCTTTTAGCGGATATCCCATTGTGATATTAATGTCGGGGATATTTTGGTTCAGGGAGTGCAAAATAGGAAATAGCATAGTTTCGTCAGTCAATATTATTGCGGTTTTGTTATAGTATTCGGGGTCTTTTTTTTCTAAAGAATTTAAGATTTCATTAATATTTTTAGCTTGTCCAACGTTTAGTGGGACTCCAATAAATTGTATTTCGCTATTGTTATTTTCTATGTTGTTTTGTTTAATTTTTATCTGGTTCGGGAATTTAAAGATATTTTCTCGCATGAACATACCGGCTTCTTGTTTTTTGTCGTTTGTATAAAATTCGTCGTAGTCCCAGTAGAATTTAGCGTTGAGTTTTTCGGCGAAAAAGTTAAAAATATATTTTTCTGCTTTATTAAGTGCGTTGAATCCGATGAATATGTAATTTTTATAATTATTAGTATTAAGTAAATTATTGTCAATTAAGTATTTAATATGTTTATTTACAAGTCCAGAATATGCAATTTTTTTATTTATTAACATGTTATTAAATTCTTTGTATATTGCTGGCAATTTTTCCCATATTGCGAGGAATTTTAATTTTTCTTGACTTGTTTTTTCTAACGAGAAGCTCATCCAGAATTCTTTGAGTAGTTCTCGGTAATATTCAGGTAGTTGATAATAGTATAGGTCAATTTCTTGTAAGTCTTTAATATTTTTGAATAGATATTCGGGGTCAATTAAGTAATTATCAATATCATTGAAGTCATTAATAATTATTTCGGCAATAGAATAGAATTTATCAAAAGAGTAGTTTTCAAGTAAGTTATTGCTATCTTGACTAAAAATTTTTCTTGCAATTTTATATAATAAAATAATTAGTTGTAATTTATCTGTATTTTTTAGTTTTGCGAGTCGCGAGAGAAATATCTCTATGGTAAAAATTTTAGGAGCCCATTCGGCTTTTCCGAGTATGCTGGCATAATTTTTTTTAAAGAAAGTATCTGTTCGTTTGTTTGGGACAATGAAGCATGTATCATTAAGATTATATTTTTTATTTATTATATCTTGTGCTACATCTTTTAAGAAATGATTCATTTTTTTAGTTTTTAGTTTTTAGTTTTTTAAATCTTATTACCTTATTATAAATAAAGTAATAAGATTTGAAATGAAAGTTGTTATTATTAGGAACAAATTTTCCATTTATTCTACTTTGTATCCGACAATTACGGCTACACATCCTGATTGGGGTTCTGCTTCTGCTTCTTTAGGACCAGGTATTTCTACGGTTATTATTAAATTTTCATTTTTTTCTGGAGTAAATTCCCATGTTTGTATATTTTCAATATTTTTACTTTCGTAGAGAGTTACTTTTTGAATATTAACGACTTTAAAAGTCATACCTTGCAAAATTTCTTCAGATGAGACGACAATTTTATAAGTTCTGCCTTTGTAAAAAGGTTTATAGACGTCAATTTTATCGCCTTGGCTTATTTTCAGAGCATTATAACGTGCGTCATGCGTATATACGGTTGTGTCTAAGACGCTAAAACCTTCTTTGGCAAAATCTTTACAACTGGCTGCGCTTTGTGCGTGTACGTTCAGAGTCAATAAAATGACCAGCAGACTAAGTAACATTATTTTTATTTTTTTCATGTTTATAAAATTTAGGATTATCATACTTCGTTAACAAATTTATTTCTAAGTTTCACTAATTCAGTGCATATTTTGGCGTAGTCGTCTTGTTTGACAATAAGGTCTCCGTTTTCAGCTACTTCAGTTGTAACATTCATAAAAGTGTCGTTGAGTTTTTTGATGTCGTCACACAATTCTTTCATGGTTTGGCTTTTAGCATAGGTTTCAAGGAAGCTGACCATTAGAGAGAGTGATAGTTGTTGTTCAAGTATTCTACTCACGAGTTTTTTATTTTTGTCCACTTTATGTTGCGATAGTTCTACTGCTATATACATTCCTTCTATCCAACCGCCGACAATAATCATTGCTGCAATTTCGCCTCTATTATTTTCGCTGAGATATGCATCCGAGTCCATAAACGTCTCAGAGATGATATTTATTATTGCATCTTTGTTATTAATGTTAGATTCGAGTTCTTTTATGGTTTCTTCTTTGAAAGCTTCGAAAATTCCGAGTTGCGTAGCGATTTTTTTAGAAGTCGCCATGTAATTGATAACAACTTGATTTTGTTCGAAAAGACTTGCATAGCTGAGGTCAGCCGAGTAAACGCCCAGGTTGAGCGCCATACTTTTGTTTGTGTTGTAATTTACTGCATTAGATACGGGATTCAGGATTTTTTCATTAAAAGCTTCTTTTTCGTTTTCTACGAGGATAGATGCCACTTCCATAGGTGATGGTAGCGAATAGAATATCTGTTTAGCTTCTTCGAGGTCTTTTGATACTACTATTGTATCTTCCTTGCTGTCGTTTTTTTTATCGGTGTCATTATTACAAGAAACTAACAAAGAAAATATTGACACAACAACAACAAATAAATTGAGGACTACTTTTTTTCTGTGCATGATAAATAAATATTAAAATAGTTTATAAATAATGTCGGCAAAAATAGAAAAAAAAAGAAAAGTAATGATATTTTTTTCAATTATTTTAAAAAAAACCAAATTTCCTTTAAGCTCGGAAAAGTAAAAAATATTAGTACAATCAAGATAGCATAGGCAATAATTCCCGGATATTTTTCTGGTTGGTTGAATCCGAGGTCAAGTGCTGTGCCAAAGGATTTTTTGGTGGTGAATCTTTTTTTAACTTGTTCCCAAAGCGAGAGGTCTTTTGATTTGGAGGACGTAAGGAAGTTAAAAGCAAATATTTCATCTAATAATAGGTGACAAAAATATCCCATTGCAACCGAAAGCGAGATGATAAATTGCTCTTTTACCGGCAAATTAGTTTTTGAGGCGATGAGAAGACATATCAAGAAGACGATTAAAATAGCAGGAACACTATGAAATATTCCGCGGTGCGAGGTAAATTTATTGAAGATTTTTTCCAGAAAGACTTTAACAATAATAAAAGCCAGAGCCGGCGCTAACAAGACAAAGATAAAATTAAGTCCGAGATTACTGACAAAGTACATGGCGAGCGTCGCGGCGAGATATGCGTACATACCAAAAATAATTTTTACGGGTAATCCCGATTCGCTGTCCATGTCGGGCAAAAAAGAACCTATAGATGTGGCAAAAAAGACTATTACTGCCATATAAATATTTGATATCCAGTCTACCATATAAGCGAACATAGACAAACCAAATCCTGTGGCTGTGCCTACGGTTAAATGAGTTTTAAAATCTGCCATTTTGTTTAGTTTTTAAATTGATTAGTTACAACATAAGGTTTTTCATCGGCAAAAAGTATGAGAATTTTGATAGTATTATCAAGTTCGGTTTGCAAAAGTTCATCATAATACTTGTTGTCTATAAGTCTTGTTAAAGCATTTTCCATTTCTAAGTGGAGACGTTCTGTGAAATTCTTAATGACCTCCCGTTTCATTCGGAAGATTTGGCTCATCTCTATGACTATTGCAGTCATCGTTTTGTCATGCGGAATCATGACGATGCTATATCTTTGATTTTCTATTAAGTTACATTTTATGGTGTATTTATTTCCGAGAATAGCGGCAATTGCGAGAGAGTAGATATGATAAATATTTTCTGACAAAATAGTTGTTTCACAATATTTTAAGATATTCCGGGTTATTTCTCTAACCGAAGTTTCTAAATCAACGGTGTTATTGTTTACAATGGCTTGCGTCATTTGTAAGAGTATATCTTCGCGGATAGCAATATGATTATTAAGCCATTTTAATATTATGTCATTAAAAATATCTTTCAGTTCGGCATTAGGGATTTTTATATCATAATAATCGGCGTCACGCTTTTCTTTTATCGTTAAATATCCGTTAAAGAGTAATAAGCTCCACAATAAATTAGAAGATTTTGGCAGGTCTGATAGTAAAATATTTTGTTCTATACGCTTTGTTATATATTGATTGTTAATCAATTGTAGTAAATAAGCGCGGTTTTCGTTTTTGGAATTATGATATATTAAATTCCTAAAAATGTTTTCGGAGTAGTCATTTAAACAATTTGATTTGTAGTCGTTATTATAAGAAAGTGCGAAATTAAGGACTGATGTCGGTGCGTATATATTTTGTTGGTCTCCTATTTTGTATCCGTTGTAATATTTATTTAGTTCGTCATATTTATTTTCCAGATTGAAATCTTTTAAAATTTGTAACACTTCATCTGCGGTGAATCCGAATTTATCAGCAAATCTATTGTCTAATAAAGAAAATACGCCTACTTTATTGGGTTGTGCGAACATATTTTCATTTACTATTTTTATAGTTCCGGTGATGACACCTTTATATATGATGTCATTATCTTTGAATGCGTTATTTATTAGATTTTGCACAAAAATCAAAGTTTGCGGCTCACAATAATTGTAATTTGCGAGAATCGGGGTGTCATATTCATCAATTAAAATTAGAACTTCTGCATCATAATAATAGTTCAAGAGATTAGATAAAATGGCGAGACTGTTTTCATAAACGACTTGCGAGGCAGTCATGTTCAGTATTTCGGAGAAGATTTTTTCATCTTCTTTGTTCTCCAAATTACTTAAAACACATTTATGTTTGGAAAATAATTCTGCGATGGTAAATTTTAGTTTCTCAAAGATATTTTCCCAGTTGTTGTCGGTAATATTTTTAAAGCTAAGATATATTACAGGATATTTAGCGCATTTAGATGTTATATTTTCGTTGGTCTGCCATATTTTAAGGTCAGTAAATAGTTCATAATTATCTATTTCTGTTATGTCAAAAAATGTTTTTAACATATTAAGATTAAATGTTTTACCAAAATGTAATGGTCTCTGGATTAGGATTACATGTTCTTCGGTATTAATAAGTTCTTCAATAAAAAGTGTCTTATCAACATAATAATAATTGTTTTTTACCGTATTTTTAAAATTAGAGTACCCAATATTAAGTGATTTCCGTTCCATAATTTTGTTTTTTTTATTAGTAATAAAGCAAAAATAGAATATATTTTTGAAAAAAACAATAAAATAGAAATATTTAAGATATTTTATACAAAAAATATAGTTTTTACCAAAAAATATAGTAAATTTGCGAAAAAATATAAGATTGAAAAGAGTAATTATCATATTAGTTATGTCATTTTGTTGGCAAATAATTTTTGCCCAAGAAGACAATGTAGTTTACGAATTGCGGGGCAGAATTTTAGATATAGAAAAACGGACAGCCGTACAATATGCTCATATAATAAATACAAAGAAGTCGCAAGCGTGTATATCAGACAGTTCCGGTAATTTTAAGATGCTTATGTTAAAGACTGACACCTTAAAAATAAGCTGTATAGGTTATGAAACTGCGTATTTTTGGTTTTCTGACACCGTAACTATTAGCAAGCAGTATTTTACAATGCTCGTTGTCCCGAAGACATATAACATACGAGAAATAAATATCTTTGAAGAACGGTGGCAAGCATTTGTCTATGACTTTAGCAACACGAAGATAGAAGAAGATAAGACCAAAGTTGTTCTGGAGAAGTGGGCAGAAAATCTTATCTCTAAAGAAGATTTGTTATTATTGAGTGTTTCCAGTAGAGGCGTGGGATTTCCTATAAATTACAAGACTCGCCGAGATATACAAATTAAGCGGGTAGAAGAAATTAGACGTCAAGAGGAGTTAAATCTTTTAGCCGAGCAGAAGTTTAATAGGACATTGGTAAAAAAAGTGACAGGTTTAGACGGTGAACAATTAGAAGATTTTTACAAGTATTGCCGCCTGGATAGAGATTTTATCTTGAAGCAAAATGATTATGACTTGATAATGATTATCAAAGAGCTGTATGATATTTACAAAGAAGAGAAAATGTAAACTATAACCGTTTGTAATATAAATAATTGAGATGCAAAAAATAGGGTACATATTTTTCAGATTGCTTATTTTAATTTTGCGGGTAATTCCGTTTGGGATTTTATATTTTTTGTCGCGAATATTGGCGGTAAAAATGTTTTATATCATACGTTATCGGCGCCGCATAGTTTTTCAGAATTTGCGAAATTCATTTCCTAATAAATCTGAGAAGGAGATAAGATTGATAGCAAAGAAATTTTATTTGCATCTGTGCGATGTGGCACTTGAAAGTTTAAAAGGTTTTACCTGTCCGGTAGAGAAATTGGTGGAACGTTATAAGTTGTTGAATCCTAATATATATACCGATTATTTTGAGAAGGGCATAAATGTAATTGGCGCAGCAGGACATTATTGCAATTGGGAATGGGGCAATCAAACAGCTTCTAAGTTGCTACTTCACGAGCCTATAGGTCTTTACAAACCTTTGTCAAACATCTATATAGATGAGTTTATACGTAAAACCCGTAACCGCACCGGTACGCATTTGTTCTCTATTAATTTGACAAAGAAGGCGTTTGTAACCGATTACGGCAAACCTTACACCGTCATGATGGTAGCCGACCAAAAACCCTTCAAGCGCAGTCAATCTTTATGGATAAATTTCTTAAATCAAAAGACCGCATGTTTGCCCGGCGTGGAGGGTTATGCGAAGATATTTAATCTGCCGATAGTATATTTTAAAACCGTAAAAGTAAGACGCGGTTATTATACCATAGAGCTGATACCTATTTGCGACAATCCCCGCGAATTGCCAAAGGGAGAGATAACAAAACGCTACATGAATCTCTTAGAACAGAGCATTTTAGAGGCACCTGAATATTATTTGTGGTCGCACCGTCGCTGGAAATTAGAGTATAAAGACGAAGAAATATATTAAAATTTGGCTTTTATCAATAAATAAAATATAAATGAATCAATTTAAAATTATACTTTTAGTGGTCATTCTTAATATTTTTGTCATTAATTCGTTGTTAGCACAATATAATGATTTGGATACTATCAATTTACAAGTAAAAAGCTGGCAAATAGACTTGTCCCAAGAATTATTATATCAAGAAATAGATACGACTTTGACAAATATTCACTACTGTTATCCGTATCAAAATATATTCAATTTTTCCACGACGCGTCTTGTTTCGCCATCGGAGAGTTCGGTATTTAATTCTCAACATCTGAAGACTGGCGATTTTTTATTTGTAAATAATTATAAGGCATATATTTTTTCGCCATTAGATATAAAATATTATAATATAAAAAAACCATACACAGATGTAACATATATTTCTTCGCAAAAGAAGAAGGAAGAGCAATATTTGAACTTATTGCATACGCAAAATATTAATAGTAAGACCAATGTGGGAATAAGTTACCATCTTATAACCGCTAAAGATATGGCTAATTCATCTAATCAAAATTCTAACTCTAATAATTTTGTCGTCTTTGCGAGTCACATTGGCAAGCGTTATATTTTACATACTGCTTTGATAAACAATAAGATAAGAATTTTTGAGAATGGCGGCATGCAAGATACCGGAAGTTTTAATATCAAAAATATATCTTATTTTTTTAACAATGCCGTTTCGCAAATAGGAGTGCGAAATTTCTTCATCTCGCATCAGTACAAAATAGGAAAGACCAATGTTATCATGATAAATGACTCTACTTTTAATAAGACATTTACCGAAAAGATGAGTTTGACTCATGTTTTGAATTATCAATCTTCGTTTCACAAATTCTACAAGGCAACTTTGACCGATAATTATTTTTCGGAACTCAATTTCAATAATACTTTTACAAATGACTCGGTTCATTATAATAAAATATCAAATGTCTTCCAGATAAAATCAAAGAAGTATGCGATAGGAAAATACAATTTTAGTGGAAACATAGGTGTAGAAAACGAGATATTAAGTTTTTACAATTTTACAGAATATCTAATTGCAAATAAGAACAAATATAAGACAAACAATAACTTAATAGTTTCACTAAATAAGATTAAGATAAGGAATTTTGATGCCGATGTAAAGCTGAAATACTGTCTTGCAGGATATAATCTTGCCGATTTAGAAATGATTACGACATTTAAAACTGCTCCTATTTTGTCTATAGACTCAGCTTCGTCGCTGCAATTAGAAATAAAATATGAACACAAAGAGCCGAGCTACTATATTCAACAATATTTTTCTAATCACAACAAATGGACTAATGAATTTAAAAAGCAAAAAAATATAAGTCTAAGTATAAGTTTTCTGAGTCCGCGAGTATTAAATTTGCAGATAAATAATTATTTTATTTACGACTACATATATTTTGACACTTTATCAAAGCCGTCACAATACGATAAAAGTTTATTTGTAAACAATATTTCTATTGGCAAGCAGATTAAATTTTGGAAGATAAAGAGTAACAGCAAAATAATTATTCAAAATATATCTAATCAAGAAATAATTAATTTACCTATTTTGTTATTTTACAACAGCACATATATAGAGGGACAAATTTTACGAAAGTCTTTATTTATAAACTTGGGATATGATTTTTATTATACTACTGAACATTACAGTTACAATTACAATCCTTCAACGGGACTTCTTTATCAAAATCTAAGTTATCGCGCCGGAGGATATCCGATGCTATCTACTTTTTTAAAGATGAAGATACGAAATGCTATTTTGTTTTTTAGCGTAGAAAATATTATTGCTGCATCAACAGAAGAGTATCAGCAAAACATTACACAATATCATTTTCAAGAAATTTTTTACCGTTTCGGAGTGAAATGGTGGTTTTCAGATTAATATTACACTTTTTTGGAGATACTTTATGAGACGAAATTTATACACATCGCTTTTGGAATGGAAGGCAAGTACCAGACGCAAACCATTACTTGCATAGTGCAAGATAATTTTATAAATATTCCGCTTTATGCTGTAAATTTTTTTAAACAAAAGAATATAAAAATATAACCTATGAAAAAATTAGAACTCGGAAATTCAGACTTTGAAAGTATTATAGAAAA
>DYQJ01000012.1 GCA_020719345.1 Draconibacterium orientale
ACGGTCAAGTTCCCGGTAATAATTCTCAATACTTCTTTTTAACATTTTCCTATTTATTTATTTTCAATATTTTATAAAATCAATTTTTCTTGTTTTTTGCATTTTTAGACAGCATAACGAAAAACATGACGAAAAAAATAATATGCGTATGTTGTGGAATTTCAATCATCTACCTTTTCAAAATAGCCAAAGATTTCTTTATAGTAAAATTTAAAAAATAACTTCGTAATTTATAATTTACAACTACTTGATATTCAAGCAAAAGCCAAATTATAATTCTTAATTTATAATTTATAATTTACATATCTTTGCGACAAATATATAAATAATATTTCAAAGTTCAAAAAAAAATTGTAATTTTTCCAGTGATAATACTTATCTTAAAGAGATGAAATATCTTTATTTTTTTCTGCATATTCTTGTTTTTTGATTAGCTCACAATTTTCTTTACTGTCATTGCTAATATTTTTATGTCGGTAAAAATATTGTGTTTATTTATGTATTTCAAGTTTAAGTGGATTTTATGTGGCATTATCTCTTGAATATACGTTTTTTCTGGGTCTATGGATTTAGCAAGGATTTCGTTTTCTGCAAAATATTCAATAGAGGCGTAATCGGTTATTCCGGGTCTAACGGTGAGGATATATTTTTGTTGCTCCGAGTATAAGTCCACATATTTTCGCACCTCCGGTCTTGGTCCGACAAGCGACATTTCCCCTTTTAAAACATTAAAAAGCTGCGGGAGTTCATCAATTTTATATTTTCGCAAATAATAACCTATTCGCGTGATTCGTGAGTCTCGGTTTCCTACTGTTAAAAGTCCTTTTTTATCCGAGTCCGGTTTCATTGTTCTAAACTTAATGAGTTTAAAATCAATGTTGTTTCGTCCTACTCGTGTCTGTTTATAAAATATTGTTCCTCTGCTGTCGGCATAAATCAAAATAGCGATACAACAAATTATCGGGGCTAAAATAATTATACCGAGAAGAGCAGCAGAAAAATCAAAAGTTCTTTTTATCAAAGTTCTTTTTATTATCATGGATTAAAATTCTATTTCGCAATTAGGTAATAAATTTTTCAACTTAGTTTTTTCTTCGTCGCTGATAGGATTCCCTGATAGCATTAATTTTTTGAGATTAATCAATTTCGCAATGTCTTCAGGAAAAGCGCTAATTTTGTTATTAGCTATATTAAGAGTCTTTAACGATGTAAGTTCGCAAATCTGAATAGGAAATTCCGTAAAGAAATTATCTTGGAGTAAAAACTTTTGCAAATTATTTAGTTGTCCGATACTTGAAGGCAATTTAGCTAATTTGTTGTTAGCAAGGTCAAGTTCGTTAAGATTAGTAAGTAGTCCTATCTCGCTGGGGATTTCGGTGATAGTATTGAAACCGAGGTCCAGATTATTTAATTTTTTCAATTTAGAAATATCAGCAGGGATTGTAGAAATTTTGTTCTGCATGAGGATAAGGACTTCCAAATTACTAAAATTCAATATTTCATTTGGAAAATCAGTGAGCTTATTGTAGTGTAAATAAAGTTGATAGACTTTTACAGAGTCTTCGAGGGCTTCTTCCATCGTTTTATAGACTATTTTATCTTGCACTTCTATTTGCGAAGATGCAGCATTATAGTATGTAATAAAAAAAACGAGCATTAAACATAATTTTCTTTTCATCGTCTTAAAATTTAGGGTGTGATAATTTATGAATTAAGTGATATTTTTAAACCGTCATATCCAAGAAACACATTTTCGGGTAATTTATTTTGTATGATGTCGTGAAATCCGAGATAGTGGCTGATATGTGTCAGATAAGCTTTTTCCGGTTTTATATGTTGTATGACTTGCAGGGCTTCTTGTAGATTGAAATGTGAGATGTGCGATTTAATTCTTAGCGCATTAATAATAAGGACTTTGGTTTTATAAAATTTTTCCATTTCGGCATCTTCTATAAAGCTGGCATCAGTTATATAAGTTAAATCGTTAATTTTGTATCCGTAAATATCTAATTTATAATGTTTTATTTTAATAGGTGTTATTTTGATATTATCTATTTCAAAAGGTTCACCGTTTAGAAGATTTAATTCTATGTCTGGGACTCCGGGATATTTATTTTCGTCAAAGCTGTATGCAAATTCTCTTTTAATAGTTTCTATTACTTTTTGATTACCATATACTTGCATATATTTTTTTTGTTTGTAATTATATGCGCGTATATCGTCGAGTCCGGCGATGTGGTCTTTATGGTGATGCGTGAATAAAATGGCATCTAATTTCTGCACGTTTTCTCTGAGCATTTGCTGTCTGAAATCGGGGCCGGTGTCGATGACAAAATTTTTGTTCTTCGTTTCAATCAATACTGAGCTTCGGAGTCTTTTATCTTTAAGATTGTCGGATTTACATACTTCGCAGTCGCAAGTAATAACCGGAATTCCTTGCGAAGTGCCTGTTCCTAAAAAAGTTACGTTCATTCTTTTGGCTTTTTAATTTTAAACATTTTGGGGTCAATTTTTTTTTTGGTATCTATGAGAGTAATATCAAAGATAACTTTGTAGTTATCAGTATATTGAATTATTTTGTGCGGTAGTATGACATTATCTTCAAAAGCTTTATAGTCGTAATATTCTATGGTTTCAACAATTTTATTATTAAGGATTTTCTCCGTTTTTACTTTCTGAAAATTGACTATATCAAAATAATGATGGAGTTCAAAGTTCTTATTATCAAAGATTTTTATTTTGTAAAAACCAGATTCAAATAGTTTTTGGTCGCACAATAAAATTGCAGATAGCTCTATTTTGTCTAAATATTTTTCGGGAAAGAGGAAGCTGCGATACACTTTGTAATTGACGCTGTCTGCTGCTTCTATTGCTTTATGATAATAGCTGCTGTCTAACCATCGCTTGGAATTGCAAATTTCTAAGTTATGAAAGAGCTGAGTTGGCGAGTCTGTTTGTATGTACGTTTGTAGATAATAATTAATTTCGTCTTTACGAAGGATTTTAACATTCAAGACCGAGCTGTCAGTTTTATAAAAATGTTTGGCATCAAAATAAATAGTGATATTCGCGAAATTTTTGTAAGCATTGTTATAAGTAAGATAATTATTTATAATCGTATATGCGTCAAAGCCCTTATTATAAATAAGTTTCAATTTTTCAAATTGGTACATATTTGTGAGATATTCGTCAATTTCAAAGTAATAAGCAAGATTTTGTAACGAACAAAAAATTTTCTCTTTGTCTGCCATTAATATATAATTAGCATTGTCGGGTTTCAAATATTTTATGGCGGCGGCTTGTATATCACTGCCGGTTAGTGCGTTTATGGTTTCTTTGTATTTGGTATAAATTTTTTTATTTAGTTTGTATTTATCTAAGTTGTAAGCATAAGTTGCTACATTATAAGGAATTATAAAAGATTTTTCAAAATCCATCAGCATGCTTTCTTTTGCGGTGTTCAATATTTCTTTTTCGGTCGGTTTTTTTATAAGGTCTTTAATATTTTCATAGAACACTTCTATGAATTCTTGCAGTTTGTCGTTTTCTAATTTTGCTTGTATTTTAAACGTAGAACTGTAGAAATCCGTAGTCATTTCGGACATGTAGGTAGAAGTTATTTTTTTATCTTCTACTATATTTTTATATAATATACCTTTTTTATCAAAGATTATTTTTTTTAGTGTTTCGGCGCTTATATATTCGGGGTCATCTATCCTGTAATTTATAGGATATGTAATTGCTAAATCCGTTTTTGTGAGGTCTTTATTATCGATGACGAGAACTTTTGCGGTATCTATATTTTCTATTTTGTAAGTGTTCTTTACATTAGGCGGAGTGTTCCAGTCGCCAAAATATTTTTGTGCGAAAGGTATTATCTCGGTCATCTCGGCATTTCCAACAATTACAAGATAGGCATTTTGTGGAATGAATATGGCATTATGAATATCTTTTAAGATGTTGATTGTTATATTATTAATATCTTCTTCGGTTTTAAATTCGGAGTAAGGATGTTTTTTGTCGTAGTTAATAATTTTTGTGTAATTAGTTAATATGCTGTCGGTTATTTTATTTGAATTAGCGATTTGATTTCGTTTGTACTTTTTAAAATTGTTAATAGATACTTCTTCTAATTTTGGTCTTAGCATTGCCGCGGACATGAACTCCAACAGAGAGTCAATAGCATTGTTATCAGATATCATCTCTTTGTATATCTGATTTTTTCCGTTATATTCCGCTCCTGCGCTTTGTGCCAGAATTTCTATGTCGCCTACGGATGGCGATTGGAAGAAGAGGTCAAAATCTAATATAAATTTATAAGATAAATAACTATATTTGTCGGTCTGCACCAAGAGTATTTTTAATCCGTTTGGCATCTCATACTTTTGATAATTCTCCAAGCTTGCCAGAAGAGAGTCTGATTGCGCAAAAGTTAATAGCGGCAAACAAAAACATAAGGTTAAAAATAATGTCTTCATTTTGAAATTTATATAAGTATTTATTTAAAAATAAGAATGCTAAATTATTTTAAAATATAAATTGTGATAATTTTATTTATCAACTCCTACGGAGTTGCACTTTAATTATTTTACTAATAACTTATAAAACAATTATTTAATCTATTTTGTATATATTATTTTGTCCAAGTGCAACTCCGCAGAAGTTCTGTGGCTATTAATATGTAACTCCTACGGAGTTATTTTAATTAATTTATTTTTTAGCATTACTTGTTTAGGACTACCCAATTTTATGCTGTCAATTTTTGAGTTCCGGCTTTTTTGATTTTTACGACAATAAAAATGACGTAAAAAATAGTTATCCATACTCCTAATGTAATTGATAAGTATAAAAATAATATCCACCATGGCGCATTAGCACGTGTTCCCCACATTGCACACTGCTCGGTTATATCAATGGGAGTGACAGGTATTCCCCACGCAAGTTGCTCGGAGATAGTAACATTTTTATACGTTTTGCTGTCTAATTCTACTATTAACGTTACATTTCCAAGTGTGTCGCCTTGAATATTTTTAGGAAATTCTATATTTGCAACTCCGTTAACATTAGTTTTTATGGTCTCTTTGTTTATCAACATTTTACCGAAGTATCTTTTTACATAGAAATTTATTTTTTGTCCAGCAAGAGCTTTAATCTCGCCTTCGGTATTTGTTCCTTGTAGCGTAGCAGATATTTTGTGAGTAGCGGCATCTGTTGTTAATTTGATATTAACGTTCTTCAAAATATCAGCTTTTTCGGAGTCGTTGGTCGCAGAGAATGACTTAATAAATGTGATAATTTGCCATCTTTGGTCTGTTGAGAGCTGGGTCGCAAAAGTAGGCATTGCTCCTCTACCGTTGGTTATTTTGTAAAACAATTCTCCTGCGGTGTTTGCTTGTGCTTTGTCGGAAGCCAAATCTATCGGTGGAGGAACGAGCGGTAATCCATTGCTCATACCTATTTCTCCATGACAAGATTGACAATTCTTCTTAAACAATTCATCTCCTATTTCCAGCACGTTGTCCTCTGCTTTTAGCGGATTGACTTTTGATTTGTCTGCCTCCGGTACTGTCCAAACTTCTTGTGCAAAACTTAAATTGGTGTAAAATAACGTAATTACAAAAAAACAAATAATATAAAGATTAATTTTTTTCATATAAAAAGATATTAATAATTTAGTTATTCATTAAAAAATTTAATTATTTCGTCATCATTATTATTATTTTTTGGAGGGTCAGTTGTGGTTACGGTTGTCGTTGGTTTAGTAGCGTCTGGTTTAGTAGCATCCGGTTTAGTGGCATCCGGTTTAGTAGCGTCTGGTTTAGTGGCATTTTTATTCTCCGCTGTTGCAGATGGTGGCGTGTTGTCTATTTTTGCAATCAATTGAATATTAGCGGTTTTAGTTTTTACTGTTCCGCGTATATTTTCAATAAAATAATTAAATTGTCCGTAAGTAGAAAATTCTTTTTCTTGAATTTTATCTACAATTATTTTATAAGAGAAAGTAAAAACAGAATCTTTTGGTAGTTTATGCCAGGAGAGTTGTAAGACTTTGTCTTTGAAGCTAAAAATTCCGGTCTTGTTTTCGTTGTAAACTGCTGTTATGCCTTCCGGAAGCTGTTGTTGATAAATAGCAGAGCCGTTAAAGTCGTGTTTTAGAATAGTTACACTTATAGTATAAGTATTTCCTACCGCTAATTTGTCGGGAAAGTCGTAGTTCACAGATAGTTCTTGTGCGAAAGAATTAGATACGAGTATCAAAAAGAATATAATAAATAAATTTTTCATAACCTATAATTTAAAGAATTAATTATATTTTAAAAAGTTTGTGGACAGCAGTTCCTGTTTTGCTCTCAATCTTTAAGAAATAAATCCCTTTGTCTAACAATAAATTAGATAATTTGAAGATATTTTCGCCGCTTGTGATGGAAAAATTATTTTTTTCAAATACTTTTTTACCTGCAAAATCGTAGATATAAATATTTACTTCTTCGTTATCAAATTTCGTTATTATACTTACATTTATTTCGTTTACAAACGGATTTGGGAAGCAAAAAATTTGATATCTGTCATTAAAATCAGGTAACGATGTCGTTGTTGTTGTCAGTGTTAGCGTTTTTGCTTTAATGATATTTCTATTATCAGTGACTAACAAAGTTATATCATATTGTTTATCAGCTTCATGTATTGTTCCTTCGAGCATTCCTTCGTTAGTTAATGTAAGTCCATACGGGAAGTCTTTGGTTGTCATCTTAGTTTTTGTGTTTTGTGGATTTTCAATTCCGGCGTTATTAGGAAATAAGAAATTTATGCCATCACCGTTAGAGATACCTGATGTCCAGATTAAATCTTGCGTTATTTGGTCTCCGTAGAAGAATTCTATTTCTCCTGAGGTATGAATTTTTATACTGACGTCAATTTTAATTTCCGGTTGTTCAAACATTCCACATTTCCAAGTAAAAATGGCAGCATTATCTTCTTTGGCATAAAAAATTCCTTGTTGCAGTTCCGGGTAAATCATTAAATCGGCGGCAAAAACAGAGATAACTTTGCTTGCGCGGATAGATATTTGGTCGCGGATAAAGCTAAATTCTGGGGTGAATACTATTGCTCCATCAGTGCTTATATGTATTTCCGAATATTTTTTTCCATAAAAAGGAAATTCAAAATCTAATTTTTGAGTAACATAACCGTCATCGTCATTTGTAGGAGTAATCTTAGTTTGATTACTGATATTCAAAGTATTATTATTTTCTGTTTCTGTATAATCTATTAATATATTGAAAGAATAAGGCGCTTCTCCTCCGGAGGCAGTTATTTGTTGGGAATAATATTGTCCGACTGCGGCATTATTCAATAGATTATTTGTTATTAGAGGGGTTTCAAAATCCATCGTTACTTCGCAACTTACCCATGTAGTTTTGTTATTTTCAATTGGTACATTTTGTGAGGTGGCTTGAAAATTTTGTGATGCGGTTTCTACACTCATGTCTGTGATATAACCTTCGTAAAAATTGTCGGCATCTTTTTCGTTGGTACCGAAGAATATTTTTGCTTTTTGTCCGCTATCAAAATAATTTAAGAGCTGAGTAATATCTAAAGTGACTTCTATAGGTTCGTAGTTATCGTATCCGCACATTGGGAAGTCTCCTCCTTGATAGTTTATTATAGGGAAGTTCATTGTAAATTCGGGTTCCGAGGCGTTAAGATTTTTAGATACTCCGGCATAAATAGATATTTTATTTCTTGATGAATGTTGTAATTTGACGTTCATTGTAATTACGGGCGCATATTGTTTTTTTATGTAAATAGAATACACTTTACTATTGGCAATACCTCCGTTTTCAACTGTTTCGGCTAATAATTTATACATTATGTAAGCTTTACCGCTCTGTCCCCAGAATGTTCCCCAACTATTAACCATGATAAGCGCTCCTTTTTCCCAGTCTAACATGTCAATTTTTTGGTCACCGTTAATATCTTTGTCGTTAGTATATTGATTATCACCGTTGTAGTCGTATTTAATGTTGTCATCCCAACCGATGATAGTCATTGCATGATTGACCGGATTTCCAAAATGAGTAATTATATTGTTTTCGGTCATCCAAAATCCTTCTGTTACTCCTGCCGAGAAATTGACTAATCCACCGTATAAGCTTCCATCTAAGTGGTCGTATATCCAATGTTTTAAAGTATTTAATCCTTCGGGCGTTGATACATTTATGGCAAAATAACTTTGTATTCGGTTGTTTAATAGGTGTTTGTATTTATCATATTCGCTGAGCCAGTAGTTAGCCGATGCAGCAAGTCCACCATAATTAACTACGTTTGGACATCCCAAGTTTTTAACTATTTCCCAGCCGGAGGTGTAATTAGAGCCGATTTCTCCACTTCCTGAGTTTAAAAAGTTGTACGTAAAATGTGTGGGAAATTGATTAGCTGTTACATTGGCTGCGGTGTTGTGAAACAAATTGTATTCATAAGTATAATTGTATGCTATACCGCTTGCCTGCGCGCAACAGCCATCAGTTTGATTGAAGACAGGACGAAAGAACTTATTTTTAGAGTTATCCCATGAAGCCGGCAAGTCTTTAGAATTGTTAACCGAAGAATTATCTATTACCGGTATCTTATCTATTTCTGTTTGCGTCATGTGTTTGTAACCTCCTACTAACCATGGCTCCCCTGTTGGGTCGGGATTGATATTGATAACTTGCGCGCTTAGACTATTGAATATTATCAATAAACAAAATAATACAATATTTTTTTTCATTATATATAATTTTATGAGTTATTATTATGTTTACAAGATTTATTTATAATCGTTTAGTTGCACGACTCGTGCTCCTTCTTTGGAAATTTTGCTGATAAATATACGTCCTTCTATTTTGAGGTCGTTGCACAAGTTACTT
The DNA here is from genome assembly GCA_020719345.1 of Draconibacterium orientale. Lineage (GTDB taxonomy): Bacteria > Bacteroidota > Bacteroidia > Bacteroidales > DYQJ01 > DYQJ01. The sequence continues at coordinate 8,910 of DYQJ01000012.1, forward strand.
ACTGCCCGGCTGACTGTCTCGGCTTTATCTTGATTTTCAGTGAGAGAAAAAATAGCGGGTCCGGAGCCAGAGATGCTTGCCCCTAATGCTCCGGATCTTAGCATCGTATGTTTTATTTCAGTGTAGTTCGGGATAAATTTGGAGCGCGCTGGCTCTACAATGTAGTCAATCAGCGAGTCTGCGATTCTTTTGGTGTCGTTGAGCATTAGTGCGGCTGTCAATGTTGCTACATTTGCCCATTGCATAGTAGCAGTTTTTAGTGATACTTCCTTAGGTAAAATCCTTCGCATTTCTATAGTTGGCAGCGAGATGTTTGGGAGAAAGACTACGGTGGTCAGTTCTTCCGGAAAGGGTATTGAAATAATGTCAAGCGGTTCACAGCTTTTGATGATGCAAAATCCGCCTATCAGTGCGGGTGCAACGTTGTCGGCATGTATTGAGCCGCTTGAAATTACTTCTCCTTCCATAGCAAATTTGAGGAGTTCATAATTGCTAAAAGTTTCGGACAGCAACTTATTTACGGCAAATACTCCGGCTACTGCACTTGCGCCGCTGGAACCGATTCCGCTTCCAGAGGATATTTTCTTAGTATATATAATTGTAAATCCTTGTTTGCTCTCCAACTTCCGAAGCATTGCTTGAATGGCAATAGTTGTTACGTTCTTCGTTGGTTCTAATGGAACAGCGATATTTGTCTGATTTTCAATTATTAACTTTTTTTGGTCATTAGTTCGGACTATCATTTCGTCTCCGGGATTTTGCATTGCAAATCCCATAATATCAAAGCCGCAACCTACATTTGAAACTGTTGCCGGCGCGAAAACTTTTATCTCCATGTTATTATTATATTAAATAAGGTGCAAAAAGGTCGTTTATGGTATCTCGGCGTCTTGTTAAGATGTCGGTATCTGCTTTATTAATAAATACTTCGGCGGGTCTTAGTCGGAGATTATAATTAGAGCTCATTACATGTCCGTATGCTCCGGCATCTACTACTCCGATAATATCTCCTTCTTTTATTTTCGGCAAATTTCTATACTTAGCCAAAATATCTCCACTTTCGCAAATATTTCCGACTATTGTAACTTCTTCTATATCAAAAGACGTGGATGGTTCGTCTCGGTATATTTCTATGTCGTGATGACTTTCGTACAAAATAGGTCTTTCTATTACGTTAAACCCTAAGTCAGTACCTACATATTTGTTCTCATAATTTTGTTTGAGAGCAGTTACAGTTCCTAATAAGACTCCGCATTCGGCAGAGATATATCTACCGGGTTCAATTTTGAAGTGGATTTTTTTGCCGCATTTTTTTACCCACTTCTTTATAGTTCGGTCTAATTCTTCGCCGAGTAAAGAGATATTCAGTCGCATCTGGAAGTTTTGTTTGTAATATGGTATTCCAAATCCGCCTCCGAAGTTCACGAATTGCAAATTTTCAAACTCTTCGGCTATAGCCAAAATAGAATTTACACTATCTATATATGGTTCAGTATCCATGAAAAGCGAGCCAATGTGTTGATTTATACCTATTAAGTTAAGATTATACTTTTTCAAGATATTTTTTACTTCGGGTATAAGCTCCGGTGTGACTCCGAATTTCGTGTTTTTTCCTCCTGTGACAACCTTCTTATTATGTCCGGCGCCTACTCCGGGATTAAAACGGACAACAATATCTCCGCCATAGTTTATTTTTCCGTAAGTTTCTAATTGCGAGAGCGAGTCCACACTTATTTTTATTTTGTTATCTATGGCAAATTTCATCTCTTCGGCGGAGACATTATTTGCGATGAACAAAATTTGAGCAGGGTCAAATCCTGCTTTTAGTTCAAAAGACATTTCACCAACCGACATGGCGTCAACATTTAATCCCTCGTCTCTTACCACGTTCAAAAAGTAGAGATTACTATTTGCTTTGGTAGAATAATTAACCGAGAAATTAGGATACGTAACTAAGTTTTTCATCTGTTGACAACGTTGTCTCAAAATATTTTCATTATATACATAAAGCGGACTGCCATATTTTTTAATCAATTCTAATGGATTGGTTTTGCCAAAAAAATTGACATATTTAGTATAATTAGAATATATGTAATTCATTTTCAATAGATTAATTAGTTGTTGTTTTGAAAGAATACTGAATTAAGAAGTTTAATCGCCGTTTCATACATCTCTCGTTTGACAACAATCTGTATATTAACTTGTTTTAAGGATTGCGAAATAGCTTCTATATTAATATCATTGTCGCCCAGTATTTTTGCGGCATCCGCTAATATTCCTTTTTTAAAGAGATTAGAACCAATTATACATACCAGCGCCACTTTTTCTACTATCACATTTTCGGCATAACGATACAAATCGTCTATTAATTGTTGTGAAAATTCTTTCTCCCAGATAACTAAGGAGATGCTGTTTGCAGCAGTAGATTTAACTATATAACTAATGTTGTGATTATAAAATACTTTCATTATATTCAAGTCAAATCCTATTTCTCCTATCATCATCGTTTGTTGTATTTCTATTATGACGACTTTATCTGTTCCGGTAATAATTTCTACCTTAGGGATTTCACTTTTGTATTTTTTCGTTATTAGTGTTCCGGGATTTTCGGTGTCAAAGGTGTTTTTTATGCGAAGCGGTATTCCTTCTAATTCTATCGGTTTAGATGCCTTCGGGTGAATGGCTTGCATTCCTACGTCAGCTAATTGGTCTGCTACGTCATAGTTAGTTTCTCCTATCGGTAGGGCATTCTCTTTTCCAACAATTTTATAATCTGCCGATGTCAGATGCGTTTCTTTATAAATAATAGCTTCGTCTGGTTTGATAATAGATACAATTTTACTAAACGTTATCTCGCTGTATCCTCTGTCAAAGACTCTCATTATGCCTTCTACACCTTTTGCGTATCCGGTTACTATTGGTAGCTCTTTTGAAATATCAACATTTAATAAAGCTTTGCGGATTCTTTCGTCTATTGTTAGATAGTCTGAGTCATTGTATCCGCATAAATCCATAAATACGGCATTTATGTTATTGTTTTTCAAGATATTAACGGTATTGTAAGCGGAGTGTGCTTCTCCTACGGAAGCCAAAATTTCGCGAGCTGCCATGAGAATATCTGCTTTTGAGACATAACCGCTTGCCATAACTTCGTTGAGATTATCTAAATATATCAAAGTCTGCTTGATTCTATTAGAGATAAAAATATCCGCTTCTATGACATTTAATCCTATTTCGGCAAACTGACGATTTATATTTTTTAGCTGTATAAGTAGTTTATCAACAAATGTCTTATAAAAAGCCTGTTCTTTAAACTTAGAATAGATTCCCTGAAGCTTTGTTGTTTTGTTCTCTAATAAAGTATCCGTTACTCCGGCATAAGCGGAGACTACTATTAATCTGTTATACAACTGATTAGCATCGCGTTTTCCGATGATAATATTTTTTAGGACATCTTTAAATTGCGACATCGAGGTGCCGCCGATTTTCTCTACTGTTACCATTTCTTTTATATTGTTATTAATAAATTCTTATATAATTAGTCCGTCTTGCATCCTGATAATTCGGTCAGATATATTAGCAAGATTTTCGTCATGTGTCACGATGACAAACGTTTGGTTATATTTATTTCGCAACTCAAAAAATAATTTATGTAGTTCTTCTTTATTTTTAGTGTCAAGGTTACCTGATGGCTCGTCTGCCAGCACTACTGCGGGATTGTTTATCAGGGCGCGTGCCACCGCTATTCGTTGCTGTTCGCCACCGGAGAGCTCTGCCGGTTTATGCGTCAGACGATGTGCCACGCCAAGAAAGCTCAAAAGATCCTTAGCCCTTTCTTCTGCCTCATATTTATTGCGTCCTGCAATGTAAGCCGGAATACACACATTTTCAAGAGCTGTAAATTCCGGTAAGAGATGATGAAATTGAAAGACAAAACCTATGTTTTGATTTCTAAACTTAGCCAATTTATTGGCAGATAACTTGCTAAGAAGCACATTGTTAATATATAAATTCCCCATGTTTGCCTGACTGAGAGTGCCTATAATTTGCAATAATGTTGTTTTGCCTGCCCCACTGGGACCTACAATGGAGACTATCTCGGCTTTATTGATTGACAAATTTATCCCCTTCAAGACAATCAAATCGCCGAAAGACTTGTATATATTTTCTATTCGTATCATCTTTTTGATTAATTATCGTATATTTTTGTCCATGTCTGTAATTTGATTAGACATGTTGTTGTCAGACACATCTAATGCTTTATTTACGTCTTTTATTTCATCGGTCACACTTTTTACTTCTTTACCTAAGTCGGTTTTCTCAAAATCTTTTTGTATTTCGGAGGTCACTCGCTTGATGTCGCGTATTCCCTTGCCGAGTCCGCGAGCTATTTCCGGAATTTTGTCTGCACCAAATACAAGGAGAGTAGCTACTAATATAACAAATATTTCTCCGCCGCTGATAAATAATAAGTTATTCATGATATTTTTTTTTCAAAGATAATATTTTTATCTATATAAAATATTTTTATGCTTAGTTTTTTTATAAAAAAAAAGTTGCCTAAGGCAACTTTCTTTTAAGTATCTGTTAACTTTTTGAAAGTATTAATACTTTCAAAAAATTGTTGTTATGATGCAATTTCTTCTTTTTCCACAACTGCTTCTTTTTTCTTTCCGCCTTTATATTCAAATCTTCTTTTTTCTTCTACTACGACGTCTATCTTTTTCAATGTATCAAAAGTAACCGCCGAAGAGATGAAGATAGAAGAATATGTACCTACACTAATCCCTACAAGTAATCCGAAGACAAACGAACGAATTGCTTCTCCACCAAAAGTAAATATTACTACCAGAGTGAATAATGTAGTTAATGCAGTGTTGAGTGTACGACTTAGCGTGCTGTTTAAGGCGGCGTTGAAATTTTCAAGATTATCTCGTTTAGGGAATAATATTTTATATTCTCGGATACGGTCATAGATAATAACAGAGTCGTTGATAGAATAACCGATGATAGTTAAAATAGCCGCGATGAATGCTTGGTCTACGTCAAGTGAAAAAGGTAAAACTCCTCTTAGCACAGAGAATACCGTTACAACGAAAAACGCATCATGTAATAACGCTAATACTCCACCGAGTCCATATTGCCAATTTCTAAAACGGAAGAAGATATATAAGAAGATACCTAAGAGCGCTAAGAATAAAGCCGTTGCAGCTGAGGTCTTGATATCTGACGCAATAGTAGGTCCTACTTTTTGCGAGCTGAGAATCTTATTATTAGTAAACTGTTCTATGCTAATTTTTTCGGTGTAGAGGTCTTTAAAATTATTATATAAAATAGTAATAATTTCTGTTTCTACGTCTTTAGAGTCTTCGTCAATTTTGTACTTTGTAGTTATTTTCATCTTATCTTCGGCACCGTAAGATTTCACTTCAGGATTTCCATCTAAGTCGGTACTTAGCATTGTTGCTATTTCTGCTGATTTAACACCTTTTTCAAACTGCACGATATAACTTCTTCCTCCGGTAAAATCTATTCCAAAGTTTACGCCTCTAACCAATAATGATACTATTCCGATGACAGTAACACTTATGGAAATAATATAAAACATCTTTCTTTTTTCCATGAACTTATAATTCACATTTCTAAGAATGTTTTCAGAGAATTTGAAAGAGAATTTAATATCTTTATTTCTATCTAAGAAGAAGTGGAAGATAATTCTTGTGATAAAGATAGCCGAGAAAAGTGAGGTTAAAATACCTATACACAAAGTAGTAGCAAACCCTTGAATAGGTCCGTGTCCGAATGCGTATAAAATAATACCTGTTATCAATGTAGTAAGGTTACCGTCGATGATTGCCGAGTAAGAGCCGCTAAATCCGTCTTTGATAGCAAGTTTGAGGTTCTTGCCGTTCCTAAGTTCTTCTCGTATCCGTTCGTAGATGATGATATTGGCGTCCACTGCCATCCCCATTGTGAGTACGATACCTGCAATACCGGGTAATGTTAAGACTGCTCCAAGTGAGGCAAGCACTCCGAAGATAAAAAAGAGGTTTGCTACAAGCGATATACTCGCTATCACTCCGGCTTTATTATAGTACAAAATCATGTATAATAATACAATAAGAAAAGCTGCTAAGAATGATATCATACTTGCATCTATAGTTTCTTGTCCGAGTGAAGGACCTACTATCGCTTCTTCTACTATTAATGCTTGTGCCGGTAATTTACCCGATTTCAAAACGTTTGCTAAGTCTTTTGCTTCTGAAATAGTGAAGTTTCCTGTTATTTGTGAGCTACCGCCTTTAATTTCGCCTTGTACCGTAGGATATGAATATACATAACCGTCTAATACTATCGCTATTTGATTACCAATGTTTTCGCGTGTAAGTCTTGCCCAAGTATTTGCACCTTCTCCGTTCATTGTCATTGTTACTTGTGCATCGGATGAGCCGCTTTCAAACTCTTCGCGAGCATTTGTTATCGCATCACCTTTTAAAGGTGCTGTTTTATCATTAGTTGTTACTTTAATAGCTATTAGCTCGTAATATTTACTTTCTTTGTCCCATGAAGCCGGTTTAATAGTCCACAAGAATTTTAGTTCTTTCGGGAATAGTTCTTTTACTTGTTTCATTTTCAAGTATTCATTAACCTTCGCGGTGTCTCCGTAGTATGCGTATCCTACTGCGGCGCCGGAGCTCATGATTTGTCCTTGTTCGTTAGTATAAGGTCTTAATACTGCGTACAAAGGATTTTCTTTTTCAAATTTAGCAAGTGCTTCTTTTTGATTAGGAGCAATTGAGTCGTTATCAGCATTTAAAATAGACGTTGTGTCAGTGTTGTTTAACAACGAAGTAGTATCTTTGTTTGCTATTAACGAAGTGGTGTCCGTAGGATTTAAAATGCTTGTGGTATCAACTTTTATTCCTTCTTCATTTTCCTTGATAGTTTTAATTTTTTGATTAGCTTCTCCTATGTAAGAAATAACTTCGCTTACTTGATACGTTTCCCAAAATTCTAAGCTTGCGGTACCTTGTAATAATTTACGTACTCTTTCAGGGTCTTTTACTCCGGGTAGTTCTACCAAAATTCTTCCGGCGCTTCCTTCAAGTAATTGTATATTTGGTTGAGTTACTCCAAATCTATCTATACGTGTACGAAGGATATTAAAAGAATTATCTATTGCAGATTGTGTTTCTTTACGTAGAATTTCCAATACTTGTTCATTGGTAGAATTATAATCTATTTCATCTTTTAATTCTATGGTAGAGAAAATTGATGCGAGTTTAGCATTAGGGTCTATTTCGGCGAAAGCTTTACCAAAAAGTTCCACAAATCCTTCGGAGCTTGTTTTTTGCATCGTCTTAGCTTTTTCTATAGCTGCGACAAAAGTAGGGTCTTGACTGTTGTTTGCGAGGTTCTTCACCAGGTCGATGACAGAGATTTCAAGTGTAACGTTCATACCACCTTTCAAGTCGAGTCCGAGATTGAGTTCTCGTTCTTGACATTCTTTGAAAGTATATTTTTTCAACCAGAAGAAGTTATATACTTCTTTACTTCCGATAGAGTCTAAATACATATACTCTTTTACGGGATCTCCATTAGCATATTCGATTGCGTCGTTTCGAACCGAGTTAGTTTTCCAAGTAAACGAAAGTTGGAACAAGCTAACCAATGCTAATGCAATTGCTAATAATCTAATCGCACCTTTATTTTGCATTTTGTTACTATTTTTTGATGTTTCTTAAAATTCTTAATAATATTTAATTTTGGAATGCAAATATATTGTTTTTTTTTACATTTTTACAAAAGTTTTTACATGATTTTTTTATTTTTTATTTATTTTTTATTCAATATATTTGCATTTTTATAATATCTTGATTACTAATGAATTATATTTTTTGATTTTAGTATTAATATTTTAGTTAATTTTATTATTTATATTAAAAATAATTTTTACTTTTGCATAATACAAATTTTTATGATAAAACCTTATAATACGAGTAGTACGAAGAAAGAAGAAATAGGCGAGATGTTTGATAAAATAGCGCCGAAGTATGATTTTTTGAACAAGATTTTGTCCATGAACATAGACCGAATTTGGCGAAAGAAAGTGCGTCGTCTGTTATCTAAGAAAGGACATCATAACAATATATTGGACATTGCCACCGGAACAGGTGATTTGGCAATAGAGCTGTCTAAACTTTCGTCGAAGCGAATTGTGGGATTAGATTTGTCGGCTAATATGCTTGAGATAGCAAAACAAAAAGTACTGAAATTAAATCTGGATAGTCGTATAATTTTTACGCAGGGCGATGCGGAGAATATGCGGTTTGCCGATTCCGAGTTTGATACTATCACGGTCGCTTTTGGAGTTAGAAATTTTGAGAACATATACAAGGGCTTGTCCGAGATATATCGCGTGCTGATGCCGACAGGAAATTTAGTTATATTGGAACTTACGCAGCCGAAAAATTTGTTGGTATATAAATTGTATTGCTTATATTTCCAGCGTATTTTACCTCGGATAGGCAAATTTTATTCTAAAGATTATGCGGCATATAAGTATTTGCCGGCGTCGGTGAAAAATTTTTCTACAAAGATAGATTTTGTAGAGACATTGAAAAAGATAGGATTTACTAAAATAAGTTGTTATAATCTTAGTATGGGAATTGCGACTATCTATTTTTGTGAAAAATTTTAATTTTAAAAATACTTTTTTTGTGAAAATTCTGTTATATATAAAAAAGAAAAAGCGAATAATATGAAAAAAATTGCAATTATTGTTTTACTTGGGATGATTTTTACATCATTGAATGCACAAAACGGTAAGGTTAGAAATTTGCGTTATCTCGATTCGCAGCCTGTGCATTTTGGTTTTACCGTAGGGTTTAATTACATGGATTTTACTATTCATAAGTCAGAGCAGTTTTGGAAGGATACATCTAACTTTTATTCTATTGAAAATAAGGCATTACCCGGGTTTCATTTGGGACCGATAGCGAATTTTAGGATGGGGATGTTTTTTGATTTGAGAGTATTGGTTAATTTGTCGTTTGGACAACGAAATTTGAGCTATTTACAAGTAGACCAGGAAGTAGAAGATGGAAGTGGTTACATTACTGAAGCGTATATAATGAAAATAGGGACTACTAATATAGAGGTGCCGATTCTTTTAAAATATAAAGCGGCTCGCTATAATAATTTTAGACCATACGTTATCTTAGGTGCTTGTCCTAAATATGATTTATCAGCAAAGAAGATGCCTACAGAAGCCGAGATGCCTAAGGTTCAGCTTAATACCTTTGATTTTTGTGCCGATATGGGCGTAGGTATAGACTTTTATCTGCCTTATTTTAAACTATCTACAGAGTTGAAATACAGCAAAGGATTCACTAATATTTTAAAAAATGATGGCACAGCATACACTACCGCTATAGATAAGATGACCTCTAATATGTTTATGTTTTCTTTACACTTTGAGGGTGGGAGAGGGGTGAAATAAGTAGATTATACTCAAAACGGGTATAATTTTAACTTTTATTATTATCTAATTGTTTCGTAATTAAACTTGCCAAAGTTTTCAACTTTGGCAAGTTGCCGTTTATAGTATAGTAAATTATAAATTCCGAAGTTATTTTTTTAATTTTACTTAAAATAAGAAGTAATTACAATTTTGCCAAAGTTTTCAACTTTGGCAAGTTGCTGTTTATAGTGTAGTACTATTATTTTAGTGGTTGAAGCATGGTAGTATTTGGCGAGCTTTTACCTTTTTGTTTAGGTAAATTCAAAATTATAGGGTGTTCACTGTCTTTCATTATCCATACTGCTGTGGAGTCAAACCATCTGCTTGCTGATTCGGGTTTAGGATGTGCGCCGTCTGCATATCTTTTAAACAGTGGCGTTTGCGTGACTTTATAAGAAGGGTAATATTGTTTTGTGCCGGCATATTTCAAAATAAGTTTATTTATTCCGGTGTCGTCTTTCCAATTTGGCGGTCCGATCCAAACAAAAGGTATTGTGTCCATCTGTTCTACTATTCTTTTTACATAAGCAGCTCTCTTTGTAGTGATATTGTCCACAAACAATTCGTTGGCACCTAATACCATGAGTATGTAAGTTGGTTTGTAGAGATTAATAAAATAAGTGAGCGTATCACTTTGTCCATAGTATTCGGACTGTGAGCTGTACCATATTACTGACCACATTTTGTGTCCGTTTTCTTCGGCATAATCTCTTACTCGCCATCGTAATTGCTCCAACATAGAGTCTCCTATCAATAAAATTCTTTGTTCGGAGGAGTCCATTTCCTTTTTCTTCTTAGTTGTAGCTTTGTTGTGAAACAAAATATTTTCACAATAAGTAGGTATTGTATCTCCTACAAAAAATTCTTTTATTTTAGTTTTTTTTATAGTTAGTCCAGCAATTTTTATCTCATGTTCGGTGAACGAATATATTGATAATAAGATGAGTGTAATAAATAATATAAAAATAAACTTCCATGACTCTTTCATAAATCTTCGTAATTAATTATTTATCTTCAGTTTTTTCAAATTGATTAATAGTTAATAAAATGTTCTCGTTTGTAGCCGGGATATTCAAAACAAAATCTATTTTGTGGTCTCTTGTTGCTGCTATCGCATCTTTAATGGCAAGCCAGACAGAGAATGCGTGCATAAATGGTGGTTCTCCCACTGCTTTACTTCCATATATAGTTCCGTTTTGCTGTGAATTTTCCAACAAAGATATATTTAATACCTCCGGTATATCGGCTATAGTAGGAATTTTATATGTGTCTGGGGAATGATTTAATAGCGTTCCTTTAGTGTCCCATTTACATTCTTCAGTTGTTACCCAACCGAGTCCTTGTACAAAACCGCCGGCAATTTGTCCGAGGTCAATATTTTTATTGATAGAATTTCCTGCGTCATGTAATATATCCGTTCTGAGGACTTTAACATATCCTGTAAGTGTGTCTAATAAAACTTCGGAGGCAGATATTCCATAAGCGTAATAATAAAATGGTGTTCCGACTCCGGTTTGTCTGTTGAAACCGAGATTAGGAGTTTTGTAAAAACCTGTAGCGCTAAGACTAACTCTGTTAATTCTACATAGTTGTACGAGTTCGTGGAAAGGGATTTTTTGGGTTTCGTCTTTTTCATTTGTAACGAAATTGTTTGCAAATTTCAAAATTAGTTCTGTTTGTGGGTCAATATTAAAACGGTTTCTAATTTCTTGTTCTGCGATAGGTATTATTCTTGTTATTAGTTTTTCGCATGCGTTTTTGACAGCCATTCCGTTCATGTCTGTTCCCGAAGATGCTGCAGTAGGAGAGGTGTTAGGGATTTTAGATGTATTTGTTGCATTGACTTTAACTTTTGTTATATCTATTCCGAGTTCTGTAGCGGCAATTTGTTGCATTTTAGTATTAAGTCCTTGTCCCATCTCTGTTCCGCCATGATTGACGAGTGCTGTTCCGTCCATGTAAATATTTACCAGCGCTCCTGCCTGATTTAAGAACGCAGTAGTGAAAGATATACCAAATTTTACGGGAGTTATCGCTATTCCTTTCTTAAAAAAATCGTTTTTTTCATTAAACTTTTCAACTTTTTTTCTCCGTTTTTTATAGTCGGCTTCTTCTTTCAATTTATTGTAGATAAATTTGAGAGGTGGATTTTGGACTGTTTGCTGATATGGAGTAATATTTTTATCTTTGGAGTAGAAGTTTTTTTTGCGTACTTTTTCGGGTTTGATATTTAATTTTCTTGCTATAGCGTCAATTGCGTTTTCTATGGCTGCCATTGCTTGTGGTCCTCCGAATCCGCGGAATGCAGTGTTTGATGCGGTGTTAGTTTTCCATGCTGTTCCGATGATTTTTATATTTGGGATATAATAAGCATTTTCGGCATGCAACATAGCACGTTCGAGGATAGCCATTGAGACATCGGTGGCGTGTCCGGCATTTTGATTTAGTTCAACAGAGTAAGCAATTATTTTAGCTTTATTATTAAACCCGATTTTGTAATTGATGAGAAAAGGATGTCGTTTGCCGGTAATTATTTGGTCGTCGTCTCGTTCTAAACTTAGTTTGACTGTTCGTTTAGTATAATTAGCGAGTAGTGCTGCCCATACAGCGATGTGATTAGCTTGCGTTTCTTTTCCGCCAAATGCTCCTCCCATTCTACGTATTTCTACTTCTACATTATTTATAGGTATTTCTAAGTTTTCAGCTATTAGGAGTTGTGTCTCCATCGGATTTTGAGTAGAGCTGTAGACTTTAATTTCGTTTTCTTCGCCGGGTATTGCTACTGCTATTTGAGTTTCCAGATACCAGTGTTCTTGTGCGCCGGTTTTTAATTGTCCTTCTATGATATGCTTGGATTTAATAAAAGCTTTTTCTATATTACCTCGTTCTATTTTTCTACTTTCTTGGAGCTTATTGTTTTTTGTTATCGCTTCTTCTATAGTTACAATTGGTTGTAACTCTTGAAATTCTATTTCAATAAGTTTTAGTGCTGTTCTTGCTGCTTCGGGTGTTTCAGCTGCGATGATAAAAATCACTTGTCCTTTGTAGTTGACTATTTCGGATGCGAGCGTTTCTTCGTCATGGATTATAGGACCGAGATTATTTATGCCGTTTATGTCTTTATGCGAAAGAATAGCATGTATTCCATTTACTTGTCGGGCTTTTTCGAGATTATATCCAATAATTTTAGCGTGTGCGAGTGGGCTTTTATAAACAAAACCTAATAACGCTTTATCATTTAACGGCATGTCGTCTATATATAAAGCTTCTCCTGTTACTTGCGCTTTTGCGCTTTCATGATGTATTGAGTTCATAACAATTATATCTTTAATGTTAAAATAAACGTTTAATAAGTCTATGTAATTTGTGGTTTTTTCGGGTTGTCCATGAAGAAAGTGGCAGATTTATGCTTGTCTTCATAAATAATAGACTTTTGGGTTGCACTTTGTAAGGACTGACATTTACGGGAGTGTCTGTCGAGCCAACATTAACTAAGTGATTAGGATTTAAGAAATTAGCGCTCATATAATCTAATTCTATATTAAAAAACATATAGTTGAAGCCGATGAAGAATACTTTATTATTTTTGAGGAATTCATTATTTTTGACCCAGATTGAGCGTTTTTCGGTGAGCCAGTTGACTTGTTCTACTGTTTGCAAGCTTATATTAATGTTGTATTGCATACCTGCAAATCCGTACATTTGTCGGTCGAATATTTCATCGCCGAATTTAATATATATTGGTAGTCCCATTCCATGTATTCTTTTTGTGCTGGTCAGCGAATAGTCAATGTTATAATCTTCATTAATAAATTCATATTTAGAAGATATGCCCATATTAAAATATTCGGCGCCGATGATAAATCCTCCTTTGTCGTTTTGAAAATCTATATGAAAGTGCAGTCCTGCGTTTATTCCGGGTACGTAGTCGAAGTATTTTTCCGAAGGCGAGAGTCGCATTTGTCCATCTGGTGTTTTCAAGAAGAAATTGTTTAGACTGTCTGGTTGTTTGCTTAGAGCATGATGCGTAATTCCTAATTTTAGGTCAAAATATTGAAATTCCCATTGAGAACGGGCAATATTAAAAGATATAATACATATCAAAACAGTAAAAAGATATTTTTTCATAATATAATTATTTTATTGTTAATAAATTATCTACCAAGGTCTGTATATCCACAGTTCGGCGGAGTATCTCTGGTTGCTTACTCCGGTATATCCGAGTCCAACGAATCCGCGGTCTGAGAATCCAAAACCGACAGCATTTTTAACGGGTTTCGGTAAGTGTGAAGAGCCCCAATCGGGTCCTGTTTTATAATCGGCGCATTTGTACCAGTTGTCGTTAAACGGGTCATATCTCCAGAAGTCGCTGAGTAAGTTTGTTCCATCTGTTCCTGTTCCTATGTATCCTTGATTACCGATGTTAAATCCTACGGCTTCTGCTCTTGGTGATGCGTCTATCGGTAGCGTATTTTTCATTCTCCAAGTTCCTCCTGTTGCAGGGTTGTCTCCAGGTATGAACATCCAGATGTCGTTAAAAATTTTGGAATCATTTTCACCGAGTCCTACAAATGCGTAATTATTAACTACAAAAGCTGTTGCATTTTTTCGTTTGTTCGCATCTCCGAGCGTACTGACCTGTGACCATGTTTCTGTTAGCGGGTTGTATGCGTAGAAGTCTGAGGTAGTAGCGTTAATCCGTTGTCCTGTTCCTACGAAGCCAAAATCCATATTTGTATTTTGGTATTTAACTTTTAAAGAAAATCCTACTGCTCTACTAACTGCGGTACCTTGGTAAGGTGCGGTTTCTTCCCATACGTTATAAACTTGGTCGTATCTAAAAAAGTCGTCGAGGGCGTTATTATTTTCATCTAATCCGGTTCCGATGAGTGCGATATATTGATTATTGCCGTCTTTGTCGGGGTATGACAGCGAAAAACCTACGGCATCTCTACGGGATTTTATATTTCCTTTTTGTGTCCATGATTCTAATATAGGGTCAAATTCCCAGAAGTCGCCGTTATTTTGTAGTCCGTTAGTTCCAGTCCCGATGTATCCGCAATTATATTTTTTTGTTTTATTGTACATAACAAACGCTACTGCTCCTTCTCTTGGTCCGCCTTGGAATATAGGTTTAACAAACCATTCGTCTACCGGAGCGAGTGTAGTGTCGTGAAATACATATTTGTTGTAAGCAGTGTCATTAGTTTTTGTTATGACGTAGGAGCGTACCCAGAATCGTGTTTCGGGGTCTAATTCAGGGATTCTGGTGACAAAAGTTCCTACTGTTAATTTGGTCATATCTAATTTGCTATAATAAAGTCCGGTATCTCGTCTGTCAATGTAAGGAATAGAATCGTTTATAGACCATACATGTCCGTATTGAATAATATCATCTTCTACATTAATAAATTCACCTTCTATCATTGCGAAATAGGCAGATTTGATAGGTTTTTTATTTTCGTCTAAGATATTATGGTCTTCTGAGCAGGCACTTAGTAGCTCTGCTCCTTTCCGAGTAGTTAGTGATGAGGCGAAATATTTTCTAAGAGTAGAATATCCGGACTCATCCTTCTTACAAGATGCAAAAAATAACAATATCAACATTGTAAATAATAAAATTCTTCTCATATTTTTAAAATTTTTAATTTTTGTCAAAATTATTAATTTATTGAAAAAAAAAAAATATATAGTTAAGTTATTTAAAAAGTAAAATAAAAAAACTATTTTCAAGTGTATTTACTCAAATTTTTAAGACAATAACAGTAACATCGTCTCGTTGCTCGGCATTTTGTTTATATTTAAAAAACTCTTCGCGGATAATATTCATTTGTTGATAAACAGAGAGAATCGAGATTTTTTGCAGCAACTTGATGAAATTAGTTTTATAATAATTTTTTCGGTCGTCGTTGCATTGGTCAGTAAATCCGTCTGTTGCTAAGTAAATAATATCTCCTTGTTGTAGTATTATTTCGTTATTAATAAATTTTATCTCGTTTTCTTTTTGTCCACCGATATTTTTACGGTCACCTTTAAAAACAATAAAGCCGTTTGATTGCGAATATATATAGATGTTGTTTTTTGCGCCGGCAAAAGTTAATTTGATGTTCTGCGTGTTAGTATTTTTTTCAAATTTACAGAGTCCGATATCCATTCCGTCCGAGTTTGTGGTTTTATTTTGATGTAACGTATTAATTATTTCTTTATCAAGAAGATAGAGAATATCAGATGGATTTTCTTCATTTTTTTGATATATCAAATAGTCTAATATTTTTCCGCCTATTAACGACATGAATGCTCCCGGCACTCCATGTCCTGTGCAATCTGCGATGGCAAAAAAAATAGTTTGTACTTCGGTGTCTAAATTTTTAGTCGCCAGCCAGTAGAAATCACCGGAGACGATGTCTTTTGGCAAATAAAATATATCTATGTCAAAAAAAGTTTGCAAGTACTCTTTTGTCGGCAATAACATATCTTGAATAGTTCGGGCATAATTTATACTGCTAATAATTGATTTGTTATGTTGTTCAATAATTATTTTTTGTGACTCTAATTCATCATTTTGTTCGTTTAGATGTTGATTGGTCGTTGATAAGCTTTCGGTCAGCGTTATCAGTTCTTCACTTTGAGTTTGTAGTTCTTCGTGTTGTTGTAGCAGCTCTTCGTTTTTTTCACGTATTTCTTGGGTTCGTGCTTCCACCTTTTGTTCCAGGTTTTTATTGTATTCTTCCATCGTTTCGCTGTATTTTTGCATTGTATCTGCCATGTCATTAAAAGTTTTAGCAAGTCTTCCGACCTCATCGTTGCGTTTTATCTTAGCTCTTACATCTAACTCGAAGTTAGCAAAACGTTTTACTATTTTGATAAAATGCTCAAAAGGCAGCATAATTCGGGTTATCATCAGATATAAAAAAAGTGCTGTTAAAAATAACGTAACCGATACAACAAAGACATTTATTTTATTGACCTTATTTAGAACAGAATATGCTTCTTTTCGGTTAACTGCGATGACAAAGACAAATCCTAAGTTGTTTACCGAGTAGTATATATCAAATTCTTCGTCTTCTATTTTGGCATCTTTAACAATATTTAGTGTGTTTATTTTTAACGTATCTATATTTATATTTTTATAGAAGTTATTTTTTTTATAGTTCTGCATCAAATTTTCAACTTTTGCGTCGTACAAAATATTTCCGGTTTTCTGGTCTATCATCGTTACAAAAGAATTAGGGGTGATGTATATTTCAGATAACAAATTATCTAATACTTCTATGCTCCAGTCAGTGCTACTGATTCCTAACATGGCATTTTCGGAGTCGTACATACGATGCGACAAAGTGATAAATATTACATTTTTGTTATCAAGTTTGTCCATGTAAGGCGGTGTTACAAAAAAATCTGTTTTGCGAGTCTCTATGCTGTCTGTTTTTTTAGGAATGGCGATTGTGTACCAGTCTTGTGAGAGATAATCATAAGACGGCAAATTATATTCCCACGTAACAGCTACCGAGTCGTTTTGCCAGAATGCATAGGGACCAAGATATTTTTTTGACTCGCCAAATTTATAAGGTTCATACCATATACCTGTTCCAAGAATGTTGCTGTTTTTCGTCAGTGTTTTTTGTAAAAACAAAGACAAATCGGTCTCTACTAATAAATTATTGTTCTGCTGATGTAAGCTGTAGAACATTTCACCGGCACGTGCAACAGATGCGGCATTGTATTGCATTTGCTCGGTAATTTTATTGATATTATTAAAATAGTTGTAGAAAGTGTTTTCTACCTGTTCGTTTCGTAAAATCTTTATTTCTTCGGTCAATATCAACCAATTAAAAAAAACGCTTGTAGAAAAAGCAACGAACATAAGCGTTAATACGTACAGAATAATTCTAAATTTGAGTTTCATAATATTGGGGATTAGAAAAAATTTAACAAAAAAATATTGGCTGTTGGCTATTGGCTAACAGCTTTTGGGTAACGACTTATTATTATATTGCAAAAATAATAATAATAATTTTTTTTTTTACTGTTTTTTAGAAAAATAACATTTATTTAATTTTCATAGAAAAGATAGCAGAATGATTTTTAGAAAAATATTTAGGAATGTTTGGTGATTAAATTTTTTGGTAGTGTAAATTTTTGATAGCGTAAAATAATGGTGACTAAACACGCTATTT
>DYQJ01000390.1 GCA_020719345.1 Draconibacterium orientale
GCTGCTGCGGTGTACATATATTCAAGTTGAAACTCTCCGTTGTTTTCTGTTATTACGGTCGGCAAATCTATGAAATTATATTGGATTTGCAAATTTTTGTTTACATCGGTAAGCATATTTCCGTTATAATCATAAGTGTAGTCAATTGCTCCTTCGCCTCCTCCATCTCTAAAGTCGTTGTTTAGTGGTGTGTTTATATTACCTACTGCATCGGTTACTCGAGTGAGTTGGTTACCGTTATAGTTGTATGTAAGATTGTCAATGTAGTCAAAAACAGTACTTTGTACGGGTTTGCCGTTTACTATTGTTGTGATGTATTTTGGACCTTTTTGTTTCATTGTGGTAATGTTGCCATTGGCATCATAAGTAAATTCTGCATCAAATCTATTACTTGGCAGATAGGTAGCTTTTGTTAGTCGGTTTGTTTTGTCATACTGATACATATATGTTTTTGTATTAACGTTTTGCGAAGACTTCCACTGTACTGCCGAAATATTTCCGTTTTGGTAAGTTGTAGCGGTTGGGTTTACAGCTTGTTCAAAATAATATTTCATAGCAAAAACATCATTTGCCATATTGTCAAGGTCATTGATGTTGGTTATTTGTCCTTTGATATTATACTTATAATCAATGTCTTGCAAAAAAGTTTGAACTGCCGGTTCTTTGTATATTTGTTTGCGAGTTACTTGCCCAAGTTCGTTGTATGTATATTGATAGAGCGTAAAAATCGGTTCATAATCTTTTTGAAAATCAACTTTAAGCGTGCGACCCATATCGTCATAAGTATAAAATTTTTTGTACTGTGTTGTATATGTATTATCTTGATATTCAATAGTATGTACGTAATATTCTTCTAATATTTTACCCGAAAAATCGTATTTAATGTTTACTACATCTCTGCCGCCTTTTGTGTTGTCTTTTATTACTTGTATCACTCTGCCGTATTTGTCATAATATTGTACTGTTGTAAGCCATCTTTCGGTAGTGTTGTCAAGTATTCTAATGCTTGAACCGGTAGAATATCCTTTGATGTTATAAACCGGTGTGTGATAGCTGTTTGCGGTTTGAAATGTATATTTTTGATTTACGTCAAATTCATAATTATCATAGTATTGTTTTGATAATACAATGTTATCACCTTTTGAAATATTTGTAAGAGTATCAAGCAATATAGTTGGTTCTGCTATAATTCCGGTTCTATAAGGTCGCCCTAAGTTGTCATAATCAACAACATACCATTTGCCGGCAGCAAGCATATTTCCATCTTGTTTCATTCTCAAACGATACAGATTGTCATACACGTATTTTTCAGGTTCTTTGCCCGGAATCCTTTTTTCAACTAACAAATGTTTTTCGTTGTATTCATAATAAAATAAATACTTTTTTGTAAAAACATCTGTTTTTGTGTAGTTAAATATTTTGGTTTGGTTCATTTTTTTGTAAGCTTCTGAAGAAATGACATTTTATTTTATTACAACAAATCGTCCTAAATTTGTTGTAATTATAATTTTTTTCTTTTTATAAAATATTTTTTTAATATAAATAAAATTTAAAAAATTATAAAAATCTAAGTCCATAAATAAATTTTCAATATCTCCAGAAAAAACTATTTT
>DYQJ01000391.1 GCA_020719345.1 Draconibacterium orientale
AATAAAATAAATAGCGTGTTTAGTCACCATTATTTTACGCTATCAATTTTTTGCCGGAGTTGCTTATTGCTAAGGCATAAGCGAGTGTGCATGTTTTTTTAAATCTGATAACCCTCTTGCATTGTAAATACCGGAGTAATAATAAATAAAAAAAACGGTGGTGCAAGGAATATAAAGATTTTACTGTCTGATTTTAAGGTGGTACGACAAGCTAAGTGGTTATTTTTTTGCTGCTCTTCCGGGCGGCTACCGCAACAACAACAATGGGACGTTCAACAACGTTGGTAACAACGGCAAATGGTGGAGTAGTTCGGCAAACGATGCTTCTAACGCATGGAAACGCAAACTCAACTACAATAACGCCACTGTCAACCGCAACAACAACGATAAGCGGAACGGCTTCTCGGTGCGTTGCCTTCGGGATTTAAAATTTTTACTTGCCAAAGCTTAAACTTTGGCAAGTTTTAATTTAATTTATTTTTAAAAAATGACACAATTAAATTTATTTGGTAATTTACAAGAAAATTCTACTAAAAAATCTGCGGAAACTACTGAATCGCGACAGATATTAGAAGATTTATTTACTGCCTATTACGATGCTCGCCGCAATAAGCGAAATTCAATTAATCAATTGAAGTTTGAAATAAATTATGAGTCTGATATTTTTCAAATTTATGACGAGATAATCAGTCGTACTTATAAACCTAAACCAAGTATTTGTTTTATAGTAAATGACCCTGTTCAGCGTGAAATCTTAGCAGCCGATTTTCGCGATAGAGTAGTTCATCATCTAATTTTCAATTATATTAATCCTCTCTTTGAACGAATTTTTATCAACGACTCATATAGTTGCCGCAAAGGTAAAGGTACAAGTTATGGTATCAATCGCTTACAACATTTTATCCGTTCATGTTCCGAAAATTATACTAAAGAATGTTACATCTTAAAACTTGACATCAAAGGTTATTTTATGTCTATTAACAAGCAAATTTTATATGAAAAAATCAAATCTTCACTTTCTAAATTTAAAACTTACATTGTTGACAATAAGTTATTTGATTATGAAACGGTATTGTATTTAATAGAGACTGTAATATTTAATGACCCAACTAAAGATTGTATAATCAAAGGGAAAAAAACGGATTGGAATAATCTTCCGCCTTCAAAGAGTTTATTTCATTCTCCTTTCGGTGTTGGCTTACCCATTGGTAATCTTACTTCACAATTATTTAGCAATATCTATTTGAATGATTTTGACCATTTTATCAAATGTCATCTCAAATGTCAGTACTACGGTAGATATGTAGATGATTTTGTAATTGTTCATCCCAGCAAAGAATATTTAAAACAACTTTTGCCTCGTCTCACATTTTTTTTACAAACAACTCTACAATTAACTTTGCATCCCAAAAAGATATATTTACAAGATAATGTAAAAGGGGTAAAATTTCTTGCTGTGATAATAAAACCTTATATTGGTAGAAAACAAATCCCCCAATGCTACCCATATCTTGTCCCTAACGGGACTAAAAAAAAAATCCCGTTAGGGATTAAATATTGGTAGAAAACAAATCCCCCAATGCTACCCATATCTTGTCCCTAACGGGA
>DYQJ01000013.1 GCA_020719345.1 Draconibacterium orientale
AAAACGCAAAGTTTCGCAAAGAAGTGTAACCTAATAAATGAAACATGCCAATAATAATTAGGTAACGTCCTGAACCACCTACGTTTCCAGAATATAATTATTGAAGCTTTATTAATTCCATACTTTTCCAATGATTTTATTATTATGGAACCAATTAAAAATCCGCTTAATACGAAAAATAAATTAACACCGTCAACGATAGAAAAATCAGGAAAATAAGGTAATTTATCCATCACGATTAAGTTGCCATGTGCTAAAACAACAAGAAGAATTGCTATGGTTCTTAATAAGTCAAGACCAAAAATCCTTTCATTTGTATCATAATCTAATTTTAATATTTTCATAATCTCTTTTTATTGCATTAAATATTTTTATTTTTTTAATAATAATTATCTTATTTTTAAGATGTTAGTTAGAAGGATAAATATTTAAAATTTGAAACAAGACGAACCAATACTAAATTATACTCTAAACTGCTTATTATCTAACTTGCCAAAGTTGTAAAGCTTTGGCAAGTTATTTTAAGTATGCTCAAAACGGGTATAATTTTAACTTTTATTCTTGTGTAATTGTTTCGTAATTAAAACTTGCCAAAGTTTAAAACTTTGGCAAAGTTGTCGTAAATTAAGATTTTAGATATTATCCAAAAATAAATTCTCCATGTTCAGATTTTATTGTCAGCCGACGTTTCTCAGCCGACTCGCAATGTCCTATTATTTGCGCATCTATATTAAAACTTTTAGAGATATTAATTATTTCCTGAGCCACTTCTTTATTTACATATATCTCCATGCGATGTCCCATATTAAAAACTTTATACATCTCTTGCCAGCTACAGCCGGATTGCTCTTGTATCAAATTAAATAAGTACGGGATATCAAATAAATTGTCTTTGACGATGTGCAGATGGTCTATGAAGTGCAAAATTTTTGTTTGTCCACCTCCGGAGCAGTGAACTATTCCATGTATTTGAGGACGATATTTTTCAAAGATTTTCTTCATTACCGGCGCATAAGTGCGTGTAGGCGAAAGCACTAATTTTCCAACATCAGTATTTAGTTCTTTTACAAAGCTGCGTAACGACATTTTTCCTGAGTAAACTAATTCTTCGGTTAGCGAATTGTCATAAGTTTCCGGATATTTTTGTGCTATTTCTTTATTGAAAACATCATGACGTGCCGATGTGAGTCCGTTGCTCCCCATTCCGCTGTTGTAGTGCGTTTCGTAGCTTGCCTGTCCGCTTGATGATAATCCGACAATAACATCATCTTCTCTAATATTGTTATTATCAATTACTTCAGTAAGCGGTAAGCGTGCTGTGACTGTCGAGTCCACAACAATGGTTCGTATTAAGTCTCCCAAGTCGGCTGTCTCCCCTCCTGTTAAATAGATATTTACGCCTAATTTTTGCAGGTCTTCACAAATTTGAGACGTGGCATTTATAATTTCGGAGACCACCTCGCCGGGGATAAGTTTTTTGTTGCGTCCTATTGAGGAAGACAACAGAATATTATCTGTTACTCCTACACACAATAAATCGTCAAGATTCATAACAATAGAGTCTTGCGCTATGCCTCTCCAGACAGACATGTCCCCTGTTTCGCGCCAGTATGCGTATGCGAGTGAAGATTTTGTGCCGGCTCCATCTGCATGCATGATGTTACAATAATTTGCATCGCCGCCCAAAATGTCGGGAATTATTTTGCAAAATGCCTTAGGAAATAATCCTTTGTCCAAATGTTTTATCGCATTATGCACGTCTTCTTTGGTAGCGGAAACCCCGCGATTGATATATCGTTCTAAATTCATTTTGTATATTATTTATTTCATTAAAAAATCTTTAACGTTGCAGAAAAAAATCTGCCATGACTACAGCAGTAACTGCTTCTATTACAACAGGTATCCGCAAAGCAATGCAGCTGTCGTGACGTCCATGTATTTCTAAATTAGTTATTTTATCAAGTTTAAAGTTATACGTTTGTTGAGTTTTAAAAATACTCGGAGTGGGTTTAATAGCTACTCTAAATATTATGTCATTTCCATTTGTCAGTCCGCCGTTTATTCCGCCAGCGTTGTTGGTGAGTGTTTTTCCTGTTTTATCTATGTAAATATCATTATGTTCACTTCCTTTCATTTTCGCAGATTCAAAACCGCTTCCAAATTCTATGCCTTTTACTGCCGGAATAGAAAAGATGGCATGTGCCAGAACAGATTCTACAGAGTCAAAAAAAGGTTCGCCCATTGCAATTGGAACATTTTGAATAGTACACTCAATTAGTCCGCCAATGGAATCGCTTGATTTAATTGTTGTTGCTAATATTTCTTCCCATTGTTTTTGTCCACCTATTTCTATAATTTTGGAAATAATATTTATTTTGGGAATTATTTTTTTAGCAATTACTCCGGCAGCAACAAGTCCAGTTGTCAGACGTCCAGAAAAGTGTCCTCCTCCTCTTATATCATTGTAATTAAGATATTTACAAGAAGCAGTGAAGTCAGCGTGTCCAGGTCTGTAATGTTCTATGTTGCTGTAATCTTTAGAATTAGTATTTTTATTTTCAAATAAAATAGTAATAGGTGTTCCTGTTGTAAACCCGTTATAAATACCGCTTACTATGTTAGGAATGTCCTCCTCTGTACGAGCGGTTGTTCCGAATTGTCCGGGTTTACGTCTGTTTAAATCAGCTATAAAATCATCTTCTGCAACACCAATTCCGGGTGGACAACCGTCAATTGTTATTCCTATTTGTTTGCCATGTGACTCGCCAAAAATAGTTATTCTAAATATTCGTCCCAAACTGTTCATCGCTAATTTATTTAATAATATTTTTAAAATCGGTAAAAAAATTAGGGTAAGATTTTTTTACGCAGTTACTTTGTGTGATAATTATTTCTGTATCAGGGGTTATTGCGGCTAAACTTGCAGCCATCGCTATTCGGTGGTCGTTGTGCGGATCTATTATAGCATTTTTTATTTTACTTTTGCTTACGATAATTTTATTTTCTGATATTTCTATATTTATTCCCATTTTTGAGAACTCACGTTTTATTATCTCTGCTCGGTTGCTTTCTTTGTGAAACAGTCGTTCTACTCCGTTGATAACAGAAGTTCCGTTACAATAAGCTCCGAGCATAACGAGTCCGGGAAACAGGTCGGGAAAATCAGTGGCATCGGTATAAAAGCTGCGAAGGTCGTTTTTTTCTACGATAACTTTATTTTCTGTAACCTCTATTTTTGCTCCGACTTGTTGTAAAATTTGCAAAATCTTTATATCCGCTTGTTTAGAATGAACATTTATTCCATTTATTTCTATTCTTCCTCCAATGGCTGCGGCGATGAGATGAGTAGAAATACTACTCCAATCTCCTTCGCATACAATTTCTGTTTCTTTATATTTTTGTGTTCCGGGAATACTAAAAATTTCGTAATTATCATTAGCGACTTGAATACCAAATTTATTTAAAACTTCTATAGTTAAATCTATATATGGTTTACTTTTAAGGTTTTTAACAAAAATTTTGGAGTCACCCTTTGCGCATGGTAGTGCCATCAGAAAACCGGTCAACACTTGAGAGCTGATTTGTCCATCAATATTTATTTCTCCAGCTTTAAGCATTCCACTCATTTTTAGCGGAATGTGTCCTTGCGAGGAGTCAGAATAAACTCCGCATTGTTGCAAAGCGTCAATAAGTGTGTGCAATGGGCGAGATTTTAACGAACCTTCTCCATCTAATTCTATCTTTTTGTCGGCGATAGCCAGCACCGGCGCGAACATGCGAATGCCGAGTCCGGATTCTCCGACATTAAATTTATGGTCATTAATATTAATCCCGCCGATTATTTGCAACCTGTTATTTTTCAAATCCGTTATCTTGGCTCCTGCTTGTTGTATCAGTTTTAAGGCATTTTGCGAGTCCTCGCTGTTGTCGGAATTGAAAATATTAGTCTCTCCTTCCGACAACAATGCTGCGCATAACAGTCTTTGCATACAACTTTTAGAAGGCGGCGCCAGTATTTGTCCTTCTACTTTGGTGGCTTTAAGCTTGATAATATCTTCTTCTTTCTCCATCTAAGCTTATTTGTTCTTATTTGTAAGTTTAATAATTACTGCGACCAGCACAATAGCCATAAAACCAACCACTACTATCAGAGCAACAGGTATTGAAGATGTGTCTACCATATTCATAGTTTTTATATTTAAAAGTGAATAAAAAATTATTTTTTCTTCTTAAAAAGAAAAATAAACACAAAAATAAAAATAATTAGGCTAATAACCTCTAAAAAGACTAAAAAATTGCTTATAAAATTCATGTTTTTGTAAAAAAAAATAAAAAATAAAAAATATTTGGCAAAAATAAAATAAATAAAATAAATAAAATTATATTTGCGTGTTTTTTAAATGATACATATTATTTAATCTCTCAACAATTTTAATTTTTTTGTAATGGAAAATAAAGAACATTTGAACTCTAACTCAGAACTCAGTAGTAGTTCTGAAAATTTAAGTAATTTGGACACACAAATTAGCTCTGAAGAGAAAGTGGAAGACACCTCTAAGATGGAGAAGAAAGAAAGCGCTGCGGATAAGCTCTTAAAACGTTTGGCAGAAAAGAAGAAGTCTGCACAAGAAGATGGTAAACTAACCCAAGAAGTTTTTGCTGATATAATAAAAAATCAGGATATTTCGGAATCAACCAGCGAATTTGCAGAAGAAATACATGAGGTAGTAGAAGAAATAGAAGAATTAGAGGAGGAAAACGTAGAAGAAATTGAGCGCGTGGACTACAGCGAATTTGATAGAGAAAAACTTGTAGAAGCCTTTAAAGGACTCTTAGATAAACCAGTCTCCAAAATTCAAACAAACGTGGAAAATATCAAATCTACTTTCTACCGAAAAAATAAGGCGATAATAGATGAACTCAGAAAAACCTATCTGGACGAAGCAAAAGCTAAACGCGAACAAGAGAACAGCGAAGAGCCAATCCCTGAATTTAAACAGGAGATAGACGCAGTAGAACAAGAATTTAAAGATTTATACAATCAATATAAAGAGTTGAAGTCCATTCGTCTGCAAGAAATAGAAAAGCAAAAGGAAGATAATATTGCTAAAAAATATAAAATCATTGAGGAAATAGAAAATCTTATTAATAAGAATGAAGACCTCAGTACCAGCTTTGAAGAATTTAAAAATTTGCAAAAACAATGGAAGGAAATAGGAGTTGTACCACAATCTGACGTGAAACTTTTATGGGACAAATATAATTATACCGTAGAAAGATTTTACGACTACGTAAAAATAAACAAAGAACTTAGAGAGCTTGATTTAAAGAAGAACTTAGAAGCTAAGATAGCACTTTGCGAACGCGCGGAAGAACTGATATTAGAACAAAAAGTTGTAAAAGCGTTCAAAGAACTCCAAAAGTTACACGAACAATGGCGAGAAATAGGTCCTACTCCAAATGAAAAGAAAGAAGAAGTTTGGGAAAGATTTAAAGCAGCTACTACTCAAATAAATAAGAAGCATCAAGAATACTTTGAAAATATTAAGCAAGAGCAAGACAGCAACTTGAAGGCAAAAGTTTTAATTTGCGAACGAGCCGAAGAAATAAACTCTGAAGCAGTAAATACTCACAAATCGTGGGAAGAAAAGTCCAAAGAGATTATTGAGCTGCAAAAATTGTGGCGACTAATCGGTTTTGCTCCGAAAAAAGACAACAACGACATCTACAACCGATTCCGTTTGTCTTGTGATAACTTCTTTGAACGTAAACGTGAATTTTACTCGCAAGGAAAAGAAGAACAAGATAACAACTTGCAGATAAAAACTGACATGTGCGTACAAGCAGAATCGCTTAAAGACAGCACTGATTGGAAAAAGACTACCGACTTGATTATCAATTTGCAAAAAAATTGGAAAGAAGTAGGTCCGGTACCTAAAAAACACTCTGACGAAGTATGGAAACGATTTAGAGCTGCTTGTAACGAGTTCTTTGACCGAAAAGAAAAATTCTTCTCCGACAGACACAAAGAAGAAGATGAAAACTTGAAACTCAAACAAGATATTATAACAAAGATAAGCGGATTAGGTAATGAAAGCAGCGACGAGGAAACACTTAACAAGCTTAAAGAATTTCAAAGTGAGTGGAACAAAGTCGGGTTTGTACCTATAAAACAAAAAGACGAGGTGCAACAAGCTTATAAAGCTGTATTAGATGAAAAGTTCTCACAGCTAAGAGTAAACAGACGTGAAACCGGTAAATTCCGAAACTATCCAGACTCTAAGTCACATAAGAACAATGACCGTTCTTTCACTGACAAAGAAAAATTAAAGAACAAGATAGATACTATTCAAAATAAAATCGTCTTGTGGGAGAATAATATCGGATTTTTTGCTAAATCTAAGAATGCAGATGCCATGATTGCGGACTTCAATAAACAAATAGAGATGTCGAAGGAAGAACTAAAATCTTTGCAAAAACAACTTCAAAGCTTAGACCAAGAAGTAAAAAATTAATACGTTACGGATTTTTTAAACTTTTTCATGATATTTAAAATTACTGGCAGAATTGTACTAAGTATATTAAATATATTTTTTACGGTTCTGCTTTTGCATAAATAAATAGATATAAAGAACTTATTAAATGTCAGATAATTTGAATACAAAATATATTTTTATCACCGGAGGAGTAACTTCATCATTAGGTAAAGGTATCATCTCGGCGTCACTGGCGAAACTTCTGCAAGCACGAGGTTTCAACGTTACAATACAAAAAATGGACCCGTATCTTAACATTGACCCCGGAACATTGAATCCTTATGAACATGGCGAATGTTTTGTAACAGACGACGGCGCCGAAACTGACCTTGATTTAGGGCATTACGAACGCTTCTTGAACATTCCTACTTCAAAAGCTAATAACGTCACTACCGGACTTATATATCAGTCAGTTATAACAAAAGAACGAAAAGGAGACTATCTCGGTAAAACAGTGCAAATAATTCCTCACATCACCGATGAAATAAAATTTAGGATACGTAAATTAGCCCGAACCAACAACTTAGACTTTGTTATAACCGAAATCGGTGGAACAGTAGGCGACATAGAATCTTTGCCTTTCATAGAAGCGATACGACAACTGCGATGGGAACTCGGTTATAAAAACAGCTTAGTAATACATCTGACGCTCGTACCATATCTCGCTGCCGCGAAAGAACTAAAAACTAAGCCAACTCAACACTCCGTAAAATTATTACTTGAAAACGGTATTCAACCCGACATATTAGTTCTCCGAACAGAAAAATCTCTCAGTAACGACATCCGACGAAAAGTTGCACAGTTTTGTAACGTGGACATCAGCTCGGTCATCGAGTCAATAGATGCTAAATCAATTTATGAAGTCCCATTATTAATGTTCAAAGAAAAACTCGACGAAATAACTCTAACAAAATTAGATATTCCGCAAGGAGAACCGCCAACATTATCTAAGTGGAAAAATTTTCTATCAAAACTTTATAATCAAACTCACGAGATAAATATTGTCGCCGTAGGGAAATATGTGGAACTGCAAGATGCTTACAAATCTATCTCCGAAGCATTTATACATGCCGGAGTAGCAAATGACTGTAAGATTAATATAAAATGGATACAATCCGAAAAAATAAATGATAATATTGTTAATCAAATATTTGAAAATACGGATGGAATATTGGTGGCGCCCGGATTCGGACATCGCGGTATAGAAGGAAAAATAACGACCGTCAAATATGCTCGCGAAAATAACATTCCTTTCTTAGGAATATGTCTTGGATTGCAATGCGCGGTCATCGAATTTGCCAGAAATGTACTGAATTTACCTGACGCTAATTCTACCGAAATGCACCCCACAACACCAAATCCTGTGATAGATATTATGGAACATCAAAAGCATATCACCGAACTCGGCGGAACTATGCGACTCGGAGCTTATACTTGTGTGCTAAATGAGAACAGCAATGCCTTTGAAGCGTATCAACAAACAAACATCTCCGAACGACACCGACATCGCTACGAGTTTAATAATGAATATTTGCCACTCTTTGAAGAACACGGTTTCTTTGCAGTAGGACGAAATCCGGAAGCAGACCTCGTAGAAATCATGGAGATAAAAGAACACCGCTGGTTTGTAGGCGTACAATTTCATCCCGAATATAAAAGTAGAGTTATACAACCGCATCCCTTATTTGTTAATTTTATTAAAGCCGCTTTAAATTATAAAATACAAAAAACTGTTAGTAATTAATTAAGTAAATTTCAAAAAATGGACAGAAATCAAATCATTGGTATTGCATTAATTAGCGTTATTATCATCGCATTTATGATATGGATGCAACCAAGTAAAGAGCAACTTGCTAAACAAAAACAAAAAAAAGACTCCCTCGAATTAGTAGAGATAAAAAAATTAGAAGAAGAAAAGAAGAAAAAACAAGAACAAAACATTTCTTCGGACACTGTTAAAGTCATAACGGATGACATGATAGCCGAGAAAATTCTTAACACACAGGACACAACTTTATTAGACTCCTTAAACAAGAAACTTTACGACTTATATGGGCAGTTCGCAGAGGCAGCAGTAGGTAAAGAAGATTTTTATACTATTGAAAATGACCTTATTAAAGTTAAAATATCGAACAAAGGAGGAAGAGTAGTAGAAGTAGAACTAAAAAACTATAAAACACATAATCAAACCCCGCTTATATTATTCGATGGACCCGATAACTTGTTTCATCTTGACTTTTTTGCGGACAATAAACTTATCAGTACTAAAAATTTTTATTTTGAAACTACTGATGACAAAAATATTAACGCAACCAGTTCACAAAAACAACTCGTGATGCGACTCTACGCCGATACAGATAAATATATTGATTATGTTTATACCTTAAAACCAAATAGTTATATCCTTGATTTTGATATTAAATTTAATAATGTTAATGACATTATTGCCAAAAATTCTAATTATATAGAACTAACATGGCAAACAAATTTGAAATCCCTCGAACGCGGCGACAAACCCGAAAATATGAACACTTTATTGTTTTACAAATATTATGAAGATGCAGTAGAACAGCTCACCGAAGTAAAAGATGACCAAAAAACATTATCTACTCGAGTTCAGTGGATAGGATACAAGCATCAGTTTTTCGCAAGTGTGCTTATTGCCAAAAAATATTTTGATAATGCCAAAGTTTCTCAAATTAATGAGCCGGGAGACAGCATTTTAAAAACTATGGCTTCTAAAATATCATTAACTTATAAAGGTGCAGCAAAAGAAACCGTCCCAATGGCGTTTTATTTTGGTCCAAACCAATACAAAATCCTCAATAATATTGAAATAGCAGAAGACGTGAAGTTGGATATGCAGGAAATGATACCTCTCGGCGGAAATATTTTTAGAGCAGTAAATGTGTACGTAGTCATTCCATTGTTTAACTTCTTAGGCAAATATTTTGCAAGCTTCGGCTTAATAATATTGATATTGACTATTATTATCAAAACAGGTTTATTTCCGTTGACTTACAAATCTTTTTTGTCCTCTGCTAAGATGCGAGTTTTGAAACCGCAAATAGACGAGATAAATGCCAGAATACCAGCCGACAAGCCGATGGACAGACAACAAGCTACGATGGCACTGTACCGAAAAGTTGGCGTAAGTCCAATGGGAGGATGTTTGCCGGTGCTTTTTCAATTCCCTATTCTGGTTGCTATGTTTAGATTTTTTCCGGCGTCTATAGAACTCCGACAACAAGGATTCCTCTGGGCAACGGACTTATCTTCTTATGACGCAATCGTATCTTGGGAAACAGAGATACCTTTTATTTCAAGTCTGTACGGTAATCATATCAGCTTATTTACTTTGCTGATGGCAGTAGCAATTTTGATTAGTACGCTAATGAATAGCAGCCAATTGCAAGGAAACAACCCACAAATGGCAGGTATGAAACTCATGATGTATCTGATGCCCGTAATGATGATATTTTGGTTTAATAACTACTCCTCCGGACTTAGCTATTATTACCTTTTATCTAATATCATAACCATAGGACAAACTTTTCTGATGAGACGTTTTGTAAATGAAGAAGCTCTATTAAAGAAATTAAATGAAAATGCAAAAAAGAACAAAGAACCACAAAAATCTAAGTTCCAACAACGAATAGAGGAAATGTCTAAACAACGACAATTGTACAGTAAGAAAAAATAAACATTATTACTATGAACAAAATAACAAATATATTCTTAGTCTTTTTATTTATAAATATTGTTTACTTGGTGTCCTGTGCCAAAGAAAATCCTGAAGAAGCCGACATTTTGAAACCAAGTATTAGCATAGTAGAGCCAACAGAAAATAAAGTGCTTTATGCCGGAGACGCCATTAATTTGAAAGTAGAATTTGAAGACGACACCGAGTTAAAGTCTTATAAAATAGACATAAGCAGTAATTTTGATGCTCGCAAACCTACGAATACAAACCAAGACAGCACATCTTGGCTATTTGAGAAGACTTGGACTTTTGATAAAGGTTTTGTAAATGCGAATATCAATCATCAAGAAATACAAATCCCTCTACTTATTGAGAACAAAAATATTTCGCAAGGAAAATATAATTTTACAGTTACTTGCACTGACCTCGCCGGAAACGAGGCAGTACAGACACTCGCTATCAAAATTTTAAGACCGTAAATTAGCAAAAGTTAAAGTTTTAATAGTTCTTGAATGTTTTTGTGGAATACATGATTTTTATGAAAAAAGTTTCTCAGAAAGGTCTCCACAAAAATCATTCAAGAATATTATTTATCATTCGCAAATTACTTTGAGCGTCTTAACAAGTAATGCTAAATTATTTTATCGGAGTTAAAAAATATACAAATAATCAAGCAAAAAAAAATTGATAAAATTATTTCTTTCAAAAATAAATAGTAACTTTGTGCTTACAAAATTTCAAAATGAAAAAACGCGGTTTACACGATGAATTTTTTAAAACAGTTTTATCAAGAAAAGACGAAATAGCGGCTTTTATAGAATTTTTCTTTCCTCATAAATTGGTAGAAAATTTAGAATGGACAACACTTTTAAAAGAAGACACTTCGTTTGTAACTAAAAAGTTGAAGAAGTATTTTTCTGATTTGCTTTATTCTTGCGAAGTAAAAGGAAAAATACGGTTGAAAATAGCGTTTTTGTTTGAACACAAAAGTTTTCCTGTAGATTTTCCGGAGTTTCAAATATCCGCATATTATCAAAGAGTATGGGAAGAATGTGATAACAAAAAAGAAAAGCGAATTATTGTTGTCCCGATTATTTTTTATCATGGCAAAGAAAGTTGGGTTGTTAGAGAATTACATGAATATTTCGGCAAAATAGATGATTACTTAAAAGATTTTGTTCCCAAATTTAAGTATATTTTGATAGACATCTCAAAATTAGATGATGTTGATATAAAGAAAATTAAGTTGCCATCTTTGCAGATAGCAATATTTCTGATGCGATACATTTTTGATAGAGAAAAATTACAAGAAAAAATATCTGAATTTTTGAATTTAGACAATTTTATCGGAGACGCAACCAAAGAAGATGAAGCCACAACTATCATAGAATATTTACATAACAATTTAAACGACAAAGAAATGGAAGCAGTTTTAGAAAAAGTAGAATCAAAATTGATGGAAAAAAATATCTTTGTTGAACTCTACAAAAAAAGAATTGAAAATATTAGTAGAAAGGAATTTGAAAAAGGGATTGAAAAAGGGATTGATGCAGAACAAAAAGATATAGTAAAAAAAATGATTTTAAAAGGTTACGACAATCAATTTATTAAAAGTTTTTTTGATTTGACAGATAAACAAATTGACAAATTAAAAGAAGAAATAGCAAAAAGTTGATAGTCCTAAACAAGTAATACTAAGTTATTTTATCAACTCCTATCGGAGTTAAAAAAGATACAAATAATTTAGCATATATGTTTAGCATTACTTTTTTAGGACTATCAAAATTTGTAGATAGCGTCATATTATTTTAAAAATTAAATTATGATAATTTTATTTATAAATTCCGTAGGAGTTACACTTTAATAACCACCTATACAATCGGTGGACAAATAATATATCTCAACAAACTCCTACGGAGTCATTTCATTTAATCCCGAACTCAAAATTCAAAGTTTACTTTTTTTCAAAGCTAATCATCCAGTTTATCCCAAATTTATCTACGCACATTCCGAAATATGATCCCCAGAATGTTTGATTCATTGGCATTATAGACATTCCTCCTTCGTGGAGTTTATTAAAAAGCATATCTGCTTCCTCTTTGGAGGTACTATCTATGGAGATGGAGAAATTATTTCCTTGAACAAATGGCATTCCCCAATGCGGGTCAGTGTCACATCCCATAAGCGAGGTCTCCTGACTGATAGGTAATGTAATGTGCATAATCTTATTTCCCTGCTCTTCGCTTATAACAGTTTGATTTTCAGACATTGGCATATCTTTAAATCTTCCTAAGTAACTAAATTCGCCTCCAAATACTGATTTATAAAATCCGAATGCGTCTTCGCAATTTCCGTTAAAATTTAAGTAAATATTTACTGTAGCCATATTATGTTATTTAAAATGTTTAATCATTATTTCAATTTTTCTCATAAATAGGGATAGAAAAATAAAAATTACTTCCTTTGTCTAAAATACTTTCTACCCATATCTTTCCATTGTTTTTTTCTACAAATTCTTTACATAGAATTAATCCGAGTCCTGTTCCTTTTTCTTGTGATGTTCCTTTTTTTGCGAGCTTGATATCTATTTTAAAAATTGTTTCCACAAATTCGGATTCTATTCCTGTCCCATTATCAGATACGATAAAGTTAAAGTACGGATAAAAAGATTCGGTTTTTAAAATAACTGTTCCATATTCAGCGGTAAATTTTAAGGCATTGTTAATCAAGTTTCTAAGTACTGTTTTTATCATTTCTTTGTCCGCGTATATGTAGGAGTCTTTGTTATTTTCATATTTTAAAGTTATTTTCTTGCTGGTAGCCATTGCTTGATAAATATCTATTGTCTCTATAATAATCTCTGACGCCAAGAATTTTACAGGGTTAACTTTAAAATTCCCCATTTGCAGTCGTGACCATTCTAAAAGATTTTCTAACAAGCTGTACGTCTGCTTTGTTGTTTGTAACATGGCTTTTGCAAATTGTTGTATCTGTTCATTGCTATATTTTTGAGCATTTTTGTTTAAAAGTTCAGTAAATCCCAACAAAACATTAAATGGATTTTTTAAGTCGTGTGCCAAAATAGAGAAAAATTTGTCTTTGGTAGCATTTAGTTCATCAAGATTTTTATTTTGGTTTATAATATTTTCGTTGAGGATGTGCAGCTCTTCCATGTTTGTTTTTAGTTCTTCATTTATTGCTATGTATTCGTTATTCATTTCTTGTAACTCAATGGTTTGCATACGGTATTTTTCTTCACTTGCTTTTAAGTTCTTGAATAATAGTTCGGTAGGTTTAATAAATCCTGCTACTATGTTTGCTTTATAAATAAAATAAAAAGTTAGTAGCTTAGCAAAGTGTCCTATCTGGTTTACTATTCCAAAATTAGAAATATAAAGAGTAAAACAAAATTCTGTTATTATAGCAAAAACAATGGCGGCGGTTAATAATCTAAAAGTCGTGTTATCAAAGGATTCTTTGTTTTTATTAAGCAAAAATAATGAGAGACCGAGAATAAATATTATTACATACTCGCTTATAATTTTGAAATTTGTTTGTGCATTGTCAATATAACAGATAGGAAAGATTTTCCAATACAGTATGGAGAAAATAATCAAAGTGGTAAGAAAAAGAACTATAACCAAAAGTATTTCTATTTTTACAATATTCTTACTTTTCAAGAACAAAAATCCTATTAATATTGCTATGCTCTCTAAGAAACGCGTAGCTATCCAAAACTGATTGGCATAAAAAATCTCACTGTTGATTATATTCATGTCTTGATAAGTGATGGCATGAAAAGTGTCTAAAATTCCTATGGGAAGCGCCATGACTCCTATGAAGATAAGATAACTATTTTGAATATAACGTCTTGAATTCCAAGTTATTATAAACAAAATAAAAGATATTACGATACTAAAAATTTCAACAAAAATATGAAACAATAAATAGCTATATTGTAAACAGACTGCAAAAAATACGACCGTAGCAATTACTGCTAATGCGTGCCATCTGTATCTTGAAAAATTAGAAGAAAAAATTTTGTGCATACGTGTTTTTTTTGCAAAAGTATATAAATAGTTTTGAATTTCAAAAAATATTAAAACAAATCCAAAAGTAATTTCAAATAATTCAAAAATTACCAAATCGTTGTCGGAAGGATTAAATGTATTAAAATGCTCATCTGAAGGTATGGGGATTAGTGCAGTTTGTCGTACAGAAGCCATATCTAATACGGGAATAAGTGATTTTCAATATAATACATGTTCTAAATTTTAAACAACTACAAAAATATAGAAGACAAAAATTTATTTTCTAAAAATAAAAAGAAATATTTTTATTTTTAATAAAAATGTTTATTTTTACAAAAAGAAATATTTTGTATAATTTAAAAATGAATAAAATGAATTTTAAATCAAAGTTTGATAGCTCTAACAACGAAGAAGAATACGAAGATAACAACGAGGAAGAAGAATACGAAGAGGACGAGGAAGAAGAGGAATACGAAGAAGACGAGGAAGAAGAGGAATACGAAGAAGACGAGGAAGAAGAGGAATATGAAGAAGACGAAGAAGAAGAGGAATATGAAGAAGACGAAGAAGAAGAGGAATATGAAGAGGACGAAGAAGAGAATGTTGTAGAATGCGGATTAACAGAATACAGCACCTCTACTACGTACAAGGTTGTTTCGGGTGATACTTTGTCTGGTATATCTAAGAAATTTTATGGCGATTCAACGTTATACATGGCTATAGTATATGCAAATCCAGAATTATGGGAACCTCACAAAAACAATCCGCAAGTTTTACGTGCGGGCTGGGTCTTAACTATTCCGGATCCAAAGATAAACGTAAATACTGCCAAAACGACACAAACAACTAAGACCACGCAAACAACTAAAACTGTTAAAACAAGTTCCAAATCATAGACTTATACTGTTGTCTCCGGCGATACTCTTAGCGGAATAGCAAAGAAATTTTATGGTAATGCAAATCTGTATATGAAAATATTTGAAGCCAACCGCGAGTTGTGGAAAAAATATAAGTATGATTATAATGTTTTATATGTAGGTTGGGTATTAAAAATTCCAGAATTATAGTTGTGCTAAAATGAACAAAAAAAATATCTCGTCACCGAGATATTTTTTATTACTCGTTTTGTAAATATTTTATCTTACCGAGTTTACAACTGTTTCAAATGCTTTAGGGTGATTCATTGCGAGGTCAGCGAGTACTTTACGGTTGAGCTCTATGTTCTTCTTATGAACTTTTCCCATAAATTCTGAATACGACATACCAAATTGTCTCACTCCTGCATTGATTCTTTGAATCCACAACCCTCTGAAATTACGTTTCTTGGTTTTTCTGTCGCGATATGCGTACAACAACCCCTTTTCGTAGGTATTTTTGGCTACAGTCCAAACATTTCCTCTTGAGCCAAAATTACCGCGTGTTCTTTTCAAGATTTTTTTTCTACGAGCTCTTGATGCTACGGCGTTTACTGAACGTGGCATAATTTAATTAATTTTTTGAATGTAAGCGACTTATCGTTCTTAGGAGCTTAACATTCGGGTTAAACATAAATTTAAAAAACCTAATTTTTATTACTTCATTGCTAATGTTAATAAAACATTTCTGGTGTCGGCTTTGCTTACTAAGCCTGTGTGTTGCAGATTGCGTTTTTGTTTCTTCGACTTCTTAGTTAAAATGTGTCGTTTGTAAGCATGTTTTCGCTTAATCTTCCCTGTGGCGGTCAATCTGAATCTCTTTTTTGCGCCACTCTTTGTCTTCATCTTTGGCATTTTGCTTATGTATTAAATATTTATTTACTATTTCTTTTTTGCCGGCGTCAAAAATATAGACATCTTTTTCCCCTCTAACTTTGGTAGCTGTTCTATTTTACCTACGTCTTCTAACTCATTTGCCAATTTGAGTAGCAATATCTCGCCCTGCTCCTTAAATAAAATAGCTCTTCCTTTGAAATACACAAAGGCACGTACCTTCGCTCCTTCTTCTAAAAACTTCTTTGCATGATTAAGCTTAAAAGTAAAATCGTGGTCGTCAGTATTAGGACCAAAGCGAATTTCTTTTACCACTACTTTTGCCGAATTAGCTTTTATCTCTTTTTGCTTTTTCTTTTGTTGATATAAGAACTTTTGATAGTCAATAATCTTACACACCGGTGGTTTAGCCATCGGAGAAATCTCCACCAAATCAAGTTCTTGTTCAGCAGCCATCTTTAACGCATCTTCTATAGAGACTATCACATTGTTATTTTCAATATTGTCTCCGACAAGGCGCACCGTTCTGGCGCGTATTTTTTCATTTATTCTATTCCCTTGTCTATCATCTACTACAGGTTTCAAATTTTTAATGATTTTATTTATCTCCTATTTTTAGTTTATAATATTTATTCCAACTCTTTTTCTATCTCCTTATTGATGAAACGGGCAAACTCTTCTATAGTTTGCATGCCGAGGTCACCCTCTGCTTGTTTTCGCACCGATAAAGTCTTGTTTTCTAATTCTTTCTCGCCAACGACTAACAGATACGGGATTTTTTTCATCTCGTTATCTCGTATCTTGCGTCCTATTTTTTCATTTCGGTCATCTATGAAACCGCGAACATCATAAGCATCTAACATCTGCAATACTTGATTAGCATATTCATTATATTTTTCGCTAATCGGTAATATTACAAATTGCTCTGGACTAAGCCATAGAGGGAATTTGCCTTCGGTATGTTCTATCAACACTGCTACAAATCGTTCCATTGAGCCAAACGGCGCGCGATGTATCATCACAGGACGATGTTTACGGTCGTCACTGCCTACATATTCTAATTCAAAACGTTCAGGTAAGTTGTAATCTACCTGAATAGTGCCTAATTGCCATTTCCTTCCTAAAGCATCTTTTACCATAAAGTCTAATTTAGGACCGTAAAATGCTGCCTCGCCGAGTTCTACTTTGGTAGTCAATCCTTTTTCGGAAGCGGCATCTATTATAGCTTGTTCAGCTTTCTCCCAGTTTTCGTCTGTTCCTATATATTTTTTCTTGTCTGACGGGTCGCGCAAAGATATTTGTGCGGTGAAGTCGTTAAACTTCAAGGTCTTAAAAATATAAAGAACTATATCTATAACTTTTTTGAACTCTTCGCTTATCTGGTCGGGGGTGCAAAATAAATGAGCATCGTCTTGTGTAAAACCCCTTACTCGTGTTAAACCATGAAGCTCACCACTCTGCTCATATCTATAAACTGTTCCAAACTCGGCTAATCTTAGCGGTAAATCTTTGTAAGAACGCGGTTTAGACTTATAAATTTCACAATGGTGTGGACAATTCATTGGTTTTAACAAGAACTCTTCATTTTCGGCTGGAGTGAATATTGGCTGAAACGAATCTTTGCCGTATTTCTCATAATGTCCGGAGGTAACATACAAATCTTTCATTCCAATGTGCGGGGTTATGACTTGCTGATAACCATATTTTTTTTGTACTTTTTTCAAGAAGTTCTCCAGACGTTCTCTAAGCATTGCGCCTTTTGGCAACCACATTGGTAATCCCATGCCCACTTTTGGTGAAAACATAAATAATTCCAATTCTTTTCCGAGTTTACGGTGGTCACGTTTTTTTGCTTCTTCCAACATGTGAAGGTACTCGTCAAGCAATTTTTGTTTAGGAAAGCTTATTCCATAAACTCTTGTCAGTTGCTTACGTTTTTCGTCGCCTCGCCAGAATGCTCCTGCTATACTCATCAATTTAACTGCCTTAATATAGCTTGTGTCGGCAAGATGTGGACCTCGGCAAAGGTCGGTAAAACTGTTCTGGCTATAGAAAGTTATTGTACCGTCGGATAATTCATCAATTAATTCTAACTTATATTGGTCACCTTTATGTTGAAAATATTGTATTGCTTCGTCTTTTGAAACCTCTTTACGCGCAAAATCATGTTTCCCTTGCGCTATTTCTAATATTTTTTTCTCTATTTTAGCGAAATCGGAGTCGGAAATAGTTGCTCCATCTGGCAAATCTATGTCGTAATAGAATCCATTCTCTATGGTAGGACCAATTCCAAACTTTACTCCCGGATAAAAATATTCCAAAGCTTCAGCCATGATATGTGCTGAGGAATGCCAAAAACAATGCTTCCCTTCGGTATCGTCCCACTTGTGCAATTTTATCTCGCAGTTCGTATATATAGGACGCGTAGAATCCCAAAGATTACCATCTACGGTGGCAACTATTATCTCTTTGGCAAGTGAGTTACTCAAACTTTTTGCTATTTCTATGGGATTTATCCCTTCCGAAAATTCTCTTTCTGTCTGGTCTGGAAATTTTATCTTTATCATAATACTTTTATTTCAAAACTTTTGCAAATATACATATTTATTTTCTTTTAACAATATTTTTCGTATTTTTTTTATAAAAATTTACATGCAAAATATTTTTTTATATTTTTATTTCAATTATAATTAAAAATAATTTTATTTTAAACTATAATACATTAAATATCAATAAATTAAATAATATCAAAAATTCAAATCAAAGAAAGATGAAAGGAATGAAAGGAAAAAGAAAAAACAGACTTTCATTCCTTTGATAACTTTATGGTAAAAAAATAGTTTTTTTGGTACTGTAAGAATAAAACAATATAAATGAATAAGTGTATAACACATTAGTGGAATAAATTAAAGTAACTAATTTATTTAAAATAAGGTTATATGTTCTGATTTCGTATTTTTTCTACTAAGGTTTAACAACATAAAAAAATAAGGTTTTCTTTCTTAAAACCTTATCTTTTGTTCCAACTTCCTGTATAAAATAGAACACTCTCTACTTTTAAACCTTATTTAACTATTTGATTATAAATTATATATATTTCCCCTAAAATGTTATACACTCAAATGATTTAGTAAACATCAATGCTCAAATAATCAATTTAGTTAAAAAAATTGACGAGATAGTTTTTGACTTATATTCATTAACTGATAAAGAAAAGACATTATTAAATAGTATAGAATAATAGAACATCTTGATAAACAAATAATTAAATGACAATAACATCTATCATCTTAAAAAGCAAATTTTTTAACAACTATTTTTAGTTAAAAAATATCATTTAAAACAGATAAAATCGCTACAATTTTTGAAAAAAAATTGCTTTTAATCTAAAAAACGTTACCTTTGTGTTTTTAGACAGCCAGTCGTTAGTTGCAATTGCAAACAACAATAAAAACAGCAAAACAAAATAATAACTTAATTGTACTATATGCCAATATTTCAGAAATCAGTTGTAAATAAATATCTTAAAATGCTTGATGATACAGTTGTTCATCAGACGTATGCAAAATATAATGAATATTTTAAAGATCATTTTCGTCTTTTTAATATTATGCAATTAAAAGAAGAAAACTATCAAGAAGGTTTTCTACGAGAATTATTTGTTGATGTTTTGGGCTATACGATAAATCCCAATAAAAACTACAATTTAACTACCGAGTTTAAAAATCTGACAGATAATAAAAAAGCTGATGGAGCTATAATAAAAGATAATAAAGCAATCGGAGTAATTGAATTAAAATCAACTAAAACACAATTTATTGAAAAAATTACAAACCAAGCATTTAATTATAAAAATAATCACCCAAGTTGCAGATACGTAATTACTTCAACATTTCATTTTTTGAGATTATATATTGATAGTTCAAATGAATTTGAAGAGTTTGACTTGTTCAAAATGCCAGAAGATGATTTTAAACGTTTGTACCTATTTTTGTGTAAAGATAGCATTTTCAATGATATAACACTTCGTTTAAAGGAAGAAACAAAATTTCATGAACAAAGCATATCAGACAGGTTTTATAACGATTACAGACAATTTAAAGAGAAAATTTTTGAAAACATAGTTAAAAATAATTCTCAATATGATAGATTAATTTTATTGAAAAAAACGCAAAAACTTTTAGACCGTATTCTATTTATAGCATTTGCAGAAGATAAGGGATTGATTCCACCAAATGCTCTATCTAGAACAATTGAAAAATGGGAAATGTACATTAATGAAGGTGATATTGTTTCTCTTTATTCGCGTTTTCAATTATTTTTCAATCATTTGAATATTGGCTTTAAATACAAAGCATGGGAAGTTGTGCCAGCTTATAACGGAGGTTTATTTGCAACCGATGATATTTTAGATAATAAAAATCTTGTCATTGATGATAATATAATAAAAGAAGGTATTATAAACATTGCAAAGTATGATTTTAATACTGAAATAGATGTAAATATTTTAGGACATATTTTTGAACATTCATTAAATGAAATAGATGAAATTATTGCATCTAATTTGGGGACAATAATAGATATAAAGCAAACCAAACGTAAAAAGGAAGGAGTATTTTATACACCGGATTATATTACAAAATATATTGTAAACAACACTATTGGAGAATGTTGCAAAGAAAAAAAGCGAGAATTGCTAATTTATGATATTCTAATTGATGAAACGCTCAATAAAAATTCTAAAATAACAAAAAAAGGCAGAGAAGTTTTTGAAAAAATACAGGCATACAAAAATTGGCTTTTTGAATTAAAAATTCTTGACCCTGCCTGCGGTAGTGGCGCATTTTTAATTCAAGCACTGGATTATCTTATTCAAGAACATAAAGAAACAGACGAATTAATGTATCAACTTACAGGTGAAAGCATAAAGTATTTTGATACCGATAAAACCATTTTAGAAAAAAATATTTATGGTGTGGACATTAACGAAGAAAGTATTGAAATTGCAAAACTTTCGTTGTGGTTGCATACCGCAAAAAAAGAACGTAAACTTTCCGATTTAAGTAACAATTTAAAATGCGGTAATTCTTTGATTGACAATGAAGAATATGCCGGTGAAAAGGCATTCAATTGGAAAAATAATTTCCCTGAAATAATGAAAACTGGTGGTTTTGATATTGTTATCGGAAATCCGCCTTATATAAATATACAACATTTGAAAGAAAAGGAACGGTACTATTTATTAAATAATTATCCTTCATGTAAAGGAAGAACAGATATTTATGTTGCTTTTATTGATTTTACAGCAGCTTATTTATTGAAAAATAACGGATATTTTTCATTTATTATTCCATATTCATATATAAATCAAAATTATGGTGAATTTTCACGAAGATTATTAACTGAGAATACTGCGATAAAATCAATTTCCGATTTCAGTAATTTTTTTATTTTTCCGGATGCCGTAGTGAAAAGCATTGTTTTAGCAGTTCAAAAAAACAGAAACTTTTCTGAAACGGA
Organism: Draconibacterium orientale; assembly: GCA_020719345.1. Lineage (GTDB taxonomy): Bacteria > Bacteroidota > Bacteroidia > Bacteroidales > DYQJ01 > DYQJ01. Next base: position 21,539 of record DYQJ01000013.1, read on the forward strand.
AATCAGAATAATCAATTCACCTGTGGAAATCAATTATTATAAACAATTTACAATAGAACAAAAATTATTTTTACATAACAAATCCTGCCGATTTGAAACAAGAGATATTTATACACTTAGCGATTTACAAGCCAAAATTGATAAGCAATCTGTTCGTTTGGACACAATCTGTTTTGTAGCTTATGGTGCAAGATTAAATCAGAAAAAAACTAAAAATGGCAAAGAAATATACATTCACCAAGAATTTAAAGATGGGTACAAACCATTTTTGGAAGGAAAAAATATAGAACGCTACCATTATTCGCAATACGGTTGGTTAAATTATCAACCCACAGAACACTACAATCCAATGTTTTCTGAATTGTTTGAAAATGAAAAGATAGTTTTGATAAATGTTGTGAAAGACCGAATACGCTTTGCTTTTGATAATAATAATTTTTACAATAGTCATACGGTAATAAATTGCGTAAGATATGATAAACTTATTGGTGTGAAGCATATTTCTGTTAAAAATCAAATGAAATATATTGACATTGAACAAGTAAAACAATATGATTGCATTTATTTGCTTACAATTTTAAATTCAAATTTAATGAATTGGTATTTTGTTAATTTTTTTAGTGAGAGATTGCACTTTTATCCGGATGATGTTAAGCGAATGCCCATTCCTGTTTTGTCATCGGAACAACAAAAGCCGTTTGTAGGATTAGGTAACGATATTATTTCTCTTTATAAACAGTTAGATATTAAAATACTAAAATTTTTAAATTATTTGAAAAGTAGATTTAATAAAACAACCTTTTCCATAAAATTAGAAAACTGGTATAAATTGAGTAATACAGAATTTTTGTTGGAATTGAAAAAAAATAAAATATCATTAAAATCAAAAGACGAAGCTGATTTACTAACTTATTTTGGTGAATTAACGCAAGAAACAACTTCTTTAACGACAATTATTGAGAAAAAAGATAACGAAATAGACAATTTAGTCTATAAACTGTATAATTTGACTGATAAAGAAATTGAAATAGTAACAAAATAAAATAGCAATACTTTTTTTGGTAGTGTAAATTTTTAAGTGATAAATTTTTTGAACCATATAAGGCATATAAGAACATATAAGCATTATATGCCTTATATGGTTTAATATTTTCATATAAATTAGGATAAGTATTATCACTGGAAAAATTACAGTTCCCTTTTTTTCAAATTATCAGTGGCAACTTTGGACTAAAAAAAATTACTGAAAATTTGCGAAGTTTTCACAATTTTGAATATAAATTGTTTATTGAAGAATTGGGTAAACAAAAAATTGTAATTCCATTAAAACAACAAAAGGAATTAACTGAATTATTCAATACTACAAAAAATGATTTAATAAGCATCAATGCTCAAACAATCAATTTAGTTAAAAAAATTGACGAGATAGTTTTTGACTTATATTCATTAACTGATAAAGAAAAGACATTATTAAATAGTATAGAATAATAGAACATCTTGATAAACAAATAATTAAATGACAATAACATCTATCATCTTAAAAAGCAATTTTTTTAACAACTATTTTTAGTTTATCACAATACATTACAATTAAGCAATATTATCAGAATATTATCATTAAAAAATAAAAAAACCTGCCGATGAAACGGCAGGGTAAACTATATGAAAACAACTACTTAAAAATCTGCATTTTAAGAATTATAAAGACGCCCAATATTGTATTAGTTCTACCACTTTGTTAGAATATCCCCATTCATTGTCGTACCAGGCAACAACTTTAACGAAGTTAGGATTCAACATTATCCCTGCTTCAGCATCAAAAATAGATACTCTTGGGTCAGTGGTAAAGTCTGTAGAGACCACTGCTTCTTCGGTATATCCTAAAATTCCTTTCAAATGGTTTTCTGAGGCATGTCGCATAGCCAACTTAATATCTTCATATTGAGCAGGTTTTTGCAATCTAACAGTTAAATCTACTACGGAGACATTAACAGTAGGCACTCTAAAAGCCATACCGGTTAATTTACCTTTCAATTCAGGCATAACTCTTGTGACAGCTTTTGCGGCACCGGTAGATGACGGGATAATATTTGCAGCTGCGGCACGTCCTCCTCTCCAATCCTTAGCCGATGGTCCGTCTACTGTCTTTTGTGTTGCAGTTGTAGCATGAATAGTTGTCATCTGTCCTTCTACTATTCCAAAATTTTCATGTAGTACTTTTACAATCGGAGCCAGACAATTAGTTGTACACGAAGCATTAGAAGCAAATATCATGTCCTTAGTAAGTTCTTGATTATTAACTCCCATAACAAACATTGGGGTATCATCTTTAGAAGGCGCCGACATAACAACTTTCTTAGCTCCGGCATCAATATGTTTTTGACAAGTTTCCTTAGTTAAAAACAAACCTGTAGATTCAACAATATATTCTGCTCCTATTTCTCCCCATTTCAAATTAGCCGGGTCTTTTTCCGAAGTTACTCGGATAGGTCTGTTATCTACTAATAATTGTCCGTCTTTTACTTCTACTTCTCCTTTAAATCTGCCATGTACGGAATCATATTTAAGCATATATGCCATGTAATCTACACTTATCAAGTCATTTATTGCGACTACTTCTACTTCCTGATGATTGAATGCTACTCTGAAAACCAAACGACCTATGCGGCCAAAACCATTAATTCCTATCTTTATTTTTGCCATTTTATGTGATTTATAAAGTTATAAAAGTGAATACTTTTGCAAATATAAATATTTTTATTAAAATAAAATAAAAAAACACTTTTTAAAAAAAAATATTTATTTTTTATTTTTAAAATAAAACTATATTTGCAAAAAAATAAAAACGATGCACGAATCCGGAAACATAGTGGTCTCATTAGATTATTTTCTAAAATTTAATTTTCCTAACAACTACAACATAATAGATATAGGTTGTAATTTTGGTAGCTTAATCAATAACATATATAATTCCGAATATCAAAATGTTGTAGGAATAGATATAAGCCATAGCAAAATAGTGGAAGGCAAAAAAATATACTCTAATATTAGTGATAAATTGTTTGAATATGATGGAGTAAATATTCCATTTGAGAATCAATACTTTGATGTGGTAATGATGTTTGACGTCATCGAGCATATTCCAAATGTCAGCGAATATTTGATTACACAAGTGAACCGAATCCTCAAATCTGACGGGATTTTTATCTTTCAAACCCCTAATAAGATGACGAATATTCCTTGGGAAATAATAAAAGAGAAATCTTTTACTCGTTATAAAACCTATCATTGCTCGTTGCAAACGCTTAGCAGCTTGCGAAAATTATTACAAGACGCCGGTTTCAAAAATATTACCATAAAAAAAAATAATCTGCTAACAGAATACAATATAAAAAGGTTGTCCAAAATAATAGGCAGATTCTCAAATGGCACTCTTAACTGTTTACAAAAAATGCCCCTTCGTCTTTTTCCTAACTTCTGGGGATATTGCACAAAATAAGATGACAAATAAATAATATATAGACCATGAAAAATGATAACACTGACAATATAATTATTGTTAAATCCAAAACACGATTAGAACAGCTGACCGAAAAGTTTAACACTCAGGCACAAGCAAAATTTTATATCCAGCAGTCGGAGAAGAATTTTGCCACCAGCAAACGAAGTATCTCGCTAAAAAATATGAGTTCGCAAGAGCAAGAAGAAGTGATTTTTCAAACGGCATATAATGCTCCCCTTACAAACAAAATTCCACAAAAGAAAGTCAAACAAGCAGAAAATACCAGCAACTCTTCGTATGATGATTATCAAAATCAACATGATACATTTTATAAATCATTAGATCTAATTCAAAAACGAATTGCTAAGCTGGCAAAAATAAAAATAATAGACCGCAGCTTTTTACCTAATTATATCTTCAATGAAAATGATATAGTGCTGGTTGTAGGACAAGATGGACTGGTTGCAAACACCGCAAAATATGCAAACAATATACCTATAATGGCGATAAATCCGGATCCCAAAAGATATGATGGTATATTATTGCCTTTCAATGTCACAAATTTTGAGGACACATTATATGAAGTCCTGCAAAAACGATACTCATATAAATTAGTTACAATGGCTGCAGCAAAACTAAACGATGGACAAAAAATACTCGCTTTCAATGACCTGTTCATAGGACCATCTACACATACGTCAGCACGTTATAAAATAACTCTCAACTCGGAGACAGAAAATCATTCTTCAAGCGGAGTTATCGTATCTACCGGTGCAGGCTCAACGGGATGGCTTAGCTCGTTATTTAATATGGTCAACGGTATTTCTAAGACTTTTCATAACAGCTATAGCAGCATTCCGCCGAACCGGATGGAATGGGACGCAACTAAACTCATCTTTGTAGTAAGAGAACCATTTGCAAGTAAATATTCACAAATAAACCTAACTGCCGGCATAATAAATAACGGCGCCGAACTTATTTTAGAATCGCAAATGCCTGAAAACGGCATAATTTTCAGTGACGGCATCGAGACTGACTATATTAAATTCAACTCCGGCGCAATAGCAACAATAACTATTGCACAAGAAAAAGCAAAATTAGTATGTTTATAATTGGTACGTTTATTTTTATGTAATTGTTTCGTAATTAAAACTTTGCCAAAGTTTTCAACTTTGGCAAAGTCGCCGTTTTTTGAGTATTTAGTTTTTGATGATATTACTGTTCGTATCTTTTGAAATAGGATTATAATAATCAACAATACTTTGCCAAACACCGAGTAGAAGATTTAATTCCTTAATAAAAAGCCAGCAATTCTCATTTTATATTTAATTTACAATATAATAGATATTTAAAAAAAAA
>DYQJ01000392.1 GCA_020719345.1 Draconibacterium orientale
GCAAACACAGATATTTATGTAGGAATAGACGTACACAAAGATTCCTATAAAGTAGCCATACTAATAAGAGATATGATAGTAAAAACAAATCATATGGCGAGTGATTCGGAAGAATTAATAAAACACCTAAGGAAGAACTATCCTGAGGGGAATTATTATTCAGTATATGAAGCGGGATTTTCAGGATTTAAGTTGCATAGAGATTTAATGACAGCCGGGATAAAGAACATAATAGTAAATCCGGCAGATGTACCAACAAGTCATAAAGAAAAAAGCGGAAAAACGGATAAAGTAGATGCAAGAAAATTAGCACGGGAGTTATCAACGGGGAGGAGTTTACGTGGCATAAGCGTACCAAGCGAAGAAGAGGAGGGGTTAAGGGATATAATAAGAAGACGAGGTCAGCTGGTAGTAGATCAGACACGAATAAAGAACCAAATAAAAACATTCATATATAAGATGGGAATAAAATTACCTGAAGAATATTCAAAGCGAAAATGGGGAGAATCATTTATAAAATATTTGGAAGAATTGAAATTGCCGTTAAAAACAACAAGAATGAATTTGGATTCACTATTACGCACATTGAGTAATGTAAAAAAAGAAATAGAAATAATAGTTGAAGAAACAGATAAACTGTTGGAAGAGCACGCACAAGCAAAAAAGATAATAAATTATCTGTTAACAATACCCGGGATAGGAAAAACGATAGCCAAGGGAATATATGGGGAGATATTGGATATAAACAGATTTGGTTCATTGAATGAGTGTGCCTCATATGCGGGATTAGCTCCGGCGTGTCATTCATCCGGAGATAAGGAATGGATAACAGGGATAACGAAGCGACAGAATAAGAGATTAAGAACTTTTTTGATAGAAGCAGCGTGGGTAGCGGTAAAAAAAGATCCGGCATTGACCATATCTTACGATAAATTACGGAATAAATTAAAACCACAGGAAGCGATAATAAGGATAGCAAGGAAATTATTAAACAGAATAATGTATGTATGGCGAAATGAGAAAGAATATGTAATGGGAGTTGTTTAGGTGGAAATACAGGAAATAAAGAGAATTAAAAACAGAAACAATAAATAAAACAAACAAACAAACAAACAAATAAATAAATAATAAAACAAAAAGGAAATTAAAATATACTTATAAATAAATACATCTTTATAATGATACAGATTCAAAGTATTGACCTGCTTTTTATAATTTGCAAGAAATATGTTCTTATAAGTTTGCGGCGATACTAATAACAAAGATGAGATATTTTGAGGCTCCTTGGAAGAAAAAGGATGACCTTTTATAACAGTTTGGTAATAATATAAAGCAGTATAATTTATAAGATAAAAACAACAGGAAAAAAAACAGATAGGACACAAACAATAAAAAACTTAAAGATAGCTAAAAAGGATAAGAACGAAAATAGTGGTTAATAAAAACAAAGCCAAAAAACAGTTCTCATACCTGAGTAATAGCTATGCGCTAAAACGGAAAAAAAATGAGCAAAATCATCATTCTTTTTGAAAAAAAAATAAATAAGTATTAAGTTTTTTTATTGAACTATTGACTTTTAACATAACAATTATAAAT
>DYQJ01000393.1 GCA_020719345.1 Draconibacterium orientale
GTTTAACAACATAAAAAAATAAGGTTTTCTTTCTTAAAACCTTATCTTTTGTTCCAACTTCCTGTAGAAAATAGAATACTCTCTACTTTTAAACCTTATTTAACTATTTGGTTATAAATTATATATATTTCTCCTAATTTGTTATACACTCAAATGATTTTGATTCCAATGTAAGATACAAGGAAGCTGGGCTTCGGTTATTAGTTGTTGCATATTTACGGCTACTCATAGAGTGCGAAAACCAAGTATTTCAGCATCTTCGGAGATGCCAAATAGTAAAAAATCAATGAATTTAAGGAAATAAATAATCAACTCCAAAAGGTTTAGATGTGTTTTGAATTAAACAGAAGTAGTCTCAACATTTTTTTCATTAATTTTCGTTAAGAACAATTTTATATAGAATTTTTTTATATCTTTGCCTATAAGTAGTAAGTATTAAAAACCAAAATTATGTACTTAGCCCCGTTAAATTACGATAGATATTTTAAAAAGATTTTTGGAGTGGCGGAGATAGCCAAACGCTTCTTAGAAGATGCTCTTGGAGTGCAGATAACAGAGTTTTCACTCATGCCACGCGAACATAAAATCACCGATGCTGCCCGCGGAATAGAATTTGATTTTAGATGTAAAATAGATAATCATTATGTCGTCATAGAAATGCAACAATGGTATAAAACAGATATCATTCAACGATTTCATTTATATCATTGTTTAAATACTGCCCTACAATTAGAGAATTTACCAACTAAAATCATTGACGTTCTGGATAATTCAGAAAAAGAAATGCGAGATTATTCCCTGTTAAAACCGGTAATTACTATAGTCTGGTTGGTTCATGATAATTTGAAAGAGACCGATGACTACCTAACAATGACTCCTATTGATGAGAAGGTTTTAGGGTTTATTCGTGATTCTTCGTTGTGGAAACATGGTTCATTAGAGCAGTTGCAATTGTGTCGTGACGTTGTGTTACAAAAAATCAATAACAATGCTAATGGTCTGATGTGGATGCAGGAGAATAAAGAGATTTTCTTCTTTCAAAAAAATATAATAAAAAATGCGCAAAATTCTGCGTACAGACGTTGGTTTGTGTTTGCCGAAAAAACATTGAGGCGGTCTAATATCAAAGAAGATTTTGACGAATATACAGGAGATGTTATTTTTCGCGAGATGATTAGACGTCTAAAAGTGGACAAAAAAGATAAAGAGAATATAAATTATATAAATACTTACGAGGAATATAAAGAAAAAGTTCAACGTTTTATAGATGGAATAACAAAAGAGGCATTGATAAATAATCAAGTAGAATTAGATAACGAGCGTGACCTTAAAGATAAAGCCATCTTATCTGCCGAAAAAGAACGACGATTGAAAGAAGAAAAAGAGCAAAAAATAGTTAATATGATATTAAAACGTTATAATAAAGGCATGACAGTTAGCGATATATCTGAAGATTTAGAATTAGAAGAAGATGAAATAAAAAAAATAATTCAAACATTTACCAACAAATAGAAAAGTTTTTTAAAATAATAATACTATTAATTTTTTGATAACGTAAAAAAATGGTGACTATATGTTTTTCATAATCTCTATTA
>DYQJ01000190.1 GCA_020719345.1 Draconibacterium orientale
TATTTGGACCTGAGGTATTAAAATATCTTGGTTCGTTCATTTTTAGTTTTATTTTTTCAAAGTTAATAATTTTTTTGAAAAATAATTCATTTTTGGCAAGTTTTTTTATAAGATTTCAAATATTTTAATTAAAGTGCATCCACAAACTAAAAAAGTTGTCCACCAATTTCACTAATTTCACTAATTATTAAAGAGTTTATTTCGTGAAATTATACTCAAAACGGGTATAATTTTAACTTTTATTCTTATCTAATTGTTTCGTAATTAAAACTTTGCCAAAGTTTTCAACTTTGGCAAAGTTGCCCTAATTAAAGTCAAGGTCGATTCCCATGACAAGTATGTCGTCTATTCGTTTTCTTTCACCTTGCCATTCTAATAGGTTGTTTTCTAACATCTTTCTTTGTTGTTCAAAGTCCATTTCATGCACTGACATGAGCAGGTCTCTAAATTTTTTAGGGTAGAATTTAGTATTTTTCTTTCCTCCGAATTGGCTTACATATCCGTCTGAGAACATGTAAAGTGTGTCTCCATTATTATATTTGAAATTAATATATTTGAAGCTTCGTTCTTTTTTGGCAAAAATACCGATAGGCATTTTATCAGGAATAAGTTCGAAGAGTTCGTCTTTTTGGTCATCTGATATATGTTTTTCAATATCTGCCGAATTAACAAAACCGTCGTCGTTGAATTTACGGATAATATACACTTGATTATAAGCACCGGAGAATTGGAGTTCTTGCTTGTCATAGTGGATAGCACAAATAGAGATGTCCATTCCGTCTTTTTCTTTTCCTCCGCAGTCTTGTCTGAGAGTTTGTATAAAAAGCGTTCGTAATTCTTCTAATATATAAGAAGTGTCAATAATATAATCTTGTTTTAAGATAATATTATTAAGAAAAGCAATTCCGAGCATGCTAAGGAATCCGCCTGGTACTCCATGTCCAGTGCAATCTGCTGCTGCAACATATATAGTGTAATTGTGTCTGTATATCCAGTAGAAATCTCCTGCTACGATGTCTCGTGGCAAATATAAAATGAAGTGATTTTTAAATAGTTGAGTGAGTAGTTCTTGTGGCGGTAAAAGTGCCGATTGTATTCTTTTGGCATATTGTATGCTGTCGGTGATGTGCTGGTTTTGAAGAGCTATTTCATCGGCTTGTTTAATTATTTCTTTTTGTTGCATTCTCAGTCCTTGCATCTTTTCTTCGTTTGCCTTGTTAAGTTTGTGGATTTCATTTTGTTGATAAATATCTTTATTGGCGAGTTCTTCTTGTGCCATTCTAATTTTCTCGAAGTTTTGTCGCAGTTCTTCTTCTTGTTGCATAAGTCGTTGGTTTTGCTCTTGCGTAGTCTCTAATAGTCGTGTGGTAAAAAGATGACTTTTCAAATTTATTACTGTCAGCGCGAAGCTTTGTAACGATTTTTCCAGAAAGTTTATTATATATTGTTGATATTCAATAAACGAGGCGAGTTCTATTACGCCGGTAATATTTTCGTTGAGCATTATTGGGACTATCAAAATATTTGTAGGTTCTGCCTTTCCTAATCCGGACTTTATAGTTATGAAATTTTTTGGGAGTTCTTTTAATATAATAGTTCGTTTGTCAATGAAGCATTGGCTGATTAAGTCGGTAGCCAATTCTTGTTTGTAGTAGAGGAAGTGGAGTTTTCGTTTCCATGCAAATGCGGCGGTCATTTCCAGGTATTCTTTTCCAGAGATTTCGTCTTGTGTGTGCAAATATATGGCGCCTTGTATGGAATTAGTAAAAGCAATTAAATTGTTGAGAGTAGAATAAGAAAGTGAGTAAATATCTTTGTTGTTTTTTCGGAGGGTGTCCGATATTTGTGCTAAGCAATTAGTCTCCCAAATCATATTTTCGTCTTTTTGCTTCCGTTTTTCTTCTTCTTTTTTTGCGGCAAGCATATTTCGTTGCATGTTTTTAAGTGCGCTTCCTATTTCGTCTTCGCTGCTAAATAATTTGTATTCTGTATTTAAGTCACCGTCTCCTATTTTAGTTAAAAAGATGGTTATATCAGATAACCCGGTAGATAACTTATTGATAGATAGTATTATTTCATTAAACTCGTCATTTTTTATGTCATTATTTTCTATAGAATTTATTTTCCCTTTTGCAAGCATATCTAATGAGTTCTTGATAGAGAAAATTAGATTATTAAAATATTTAGAAAATTTATTGGCAAAAAAGATTATACAAATGATAATAGCAAGCAGAATTGCTTGCAAAATTAAGGTTTGACGATTTGTAAAAATATTCAAGAAGTTAAATTCTATTTTCGGAATCATGATAATAGTTTGCCATCTGTACTTGTTCATAAATTCGCTGCCCTGATGAGTAGCGGAGCTGTACAAATAGTTATCAGCATTGATTTGATGATATTTATAATTTATAATAGCACCTTTTTCTAAGTCGGAGACAAATAAAGTTTTATCTTGCGGAATATTTTTATTGTAAGGAAAAATTATTTTATTAGTTTCGTTGCATAAAAAAATCAACATGTCCGGATATGTGTTCTGCAACTTATTTTCAAAAAGATTTATATTTTCAGTTATCATACGTTGATAATCTGTCTGGGCGAAGAGTAGTGCGCTGACCTCTTGCTGAGCATTATAAATAGGTGCGGCAAATTCTAATCCTAATTTGGCATCTACATATAAATTAGTAATCAGTTGATTATTTTTCAAATTACTGAACCATATTTCATTGTTTGTATATCCAAATTTAGCGTGTTGAAACCACATTTCATTGGTATAATTTCTATTTAAGAAGTTGATATTTAATGCTGATTTATTGTAGCTTATGTTGTTGGCGGCTAAAATATTTCCGGCGGTGTCGGTAATAAGAATCAAATTAAAAACTTTATGCGATGCGATAATATTATTTAATTTTTGTGTTATCAGTGCGGTGTCTAATTCTTGATAGTCTTCTATTATTAACATATTGGCTATGGTTTTTGTTTCTTCCATAGCTTCGGAAATTTGTTTATCGGTGTCTTTAATAATATCTTCGGCGAGGAATTTTATATCTGTTCGCATGTTTTCTACTTCTATGTCGTGCAGAAAGTATGCGGTAAAAATAATAAATACCGAGGCGATAAGGTACGGCACAATTATAAGAATAGCAAATAATTTTGCACGTACCGAAAAATTGGCTCTTAGAATATTTTGGACAAATAATTTTATCTTAGTGCTAAGCTTCATAAAAATTAGATAATTTAAGAATTTTCTTTATTTGATTATCTTCGTCTTCTACAGGAATATAGGTTTCGTACAATAATATTTCGTTCCCTTGTTTAGTTTTTACTTTTATTTTCAAATTTTTCTTGCTTCCATTTCGCAAATCTTCCCAGAACTTATCGTATTGCGGGATGTCATTGTTTTTTATGTCCGGGCATTCGGCGTGAAATAGTCCTATCATCTCATTTGTTCGGACTCCTAAGAAGTTACTATATAAGCTGTTGACATTAATTACTTTGCCTTTGAGGTCGTATTCTACGGTAAAATAGGCAGTTTTAACGGCATCAATAAAGCTGACGAGTTCTTCTTCGCGTTTGTGCATTTCCTCTTGTGAGGCAGAGAGTTCTTCCATGTTTTGTCGTATTTCTTCTTCTTGTTGTTTGAGTTGTTGCGTTTGCTCTTGCGACTGTTTGAGTAACAATGCGGTACGAATATTCACTTTCACTGACGCTATAGAAGAGGCAATACTCTCACCTATTTTCTCTACAAACTCGATGATATATTTGTCTAACATATTAAAAGAAGCGAGCTCTATTATTCCATAAACTTCTTCATTGATCATCAGCGGCACAATGATAACTATTCTCGGATTTGCTCCTCCGAGTCCGGATTTGATAATGATGTAATTTTCAGGCACATCGGTTAATATAATAGTTTTTTTGTCCAACACACATTGTCCGGTAAGGTCTTCGCCGAGCGAGATTTTTTTATCAAGGAAATGTTTTTTCTTCTCCCATGCGTAGCAGGCAATCATTTCAAGAAATGTTTCTTGAAAGTCATTAGTATTCAACATGTAGAGTGCGCCTTGGTTGCAATTAGTGTACAATACCATCTCTGCGATAATTTGATTAGAGAGTATTGCAATGTCATTATTGTTATTTCTAAGAATTTCGCCGAATTTTGCAAACCCAGATGTTGACCAGAGATTTTTTTCGTCTTCTATTTTTCGTTTGTTGTCTTCGTCTTCGGCAACTTTTAAGCTGTGTTGCATGTTAATCAACGAATTACCTAATATGTCGTTCAGACCGAGAGGTTGATAGTCCACACTCAAATTACCCTTTCCTATTTCGGCGGCGAAATGTGCTATCTTGTTCTGGTTTTCGGCGAGTTTTTTCACAGATTTCTCCATGCTTGCAATTTCGTCAGTGCCGACAATATCCTTCATCTCTACTATCTCGCCATTGCTGATATGCTCCACGTTTTTAACTATATTCAAAATCCGGTTGGTCAGCTTATTGGAATAGACGATAGAAATAACGGCACAAATAATTAATATTATTAGCGAGACGGTCATCAGACTAACTATATTTTCATTGTTTATAAAAGTATAAATACTAAGTTTGACTTTTTCTAATATAGTAACAGCACGCCAGTTATGTCCTTTGTAGGTATATGCTCCGACAGCTTTGCCCCAGCCGTAGTTGTAGTCTCTAAGTCTTATAGATTCATCTTCAAAACTTATATAAGCATCAGGGTTTTCAAAATCCGAATTCACAAGAGTAGCTTGATTGATAAGATTTTCTGCTTCACAATCGATGATAAGTCCATCCGAATTAGTTATAATGATGTGTGCCGATTTGTCGGTTTCTTGCAGAACACTCTCGTTTTCTATGCGGATGCCGGAGGTGATGGAGTTCCAATTAGCAAAATTGTACCATACGCCGATGATATTTTGATTTTCATCTAAGACCGGCGCCGCAAAAGCCATGCCCCAGCCATCTGTCCCGTATATTAGCGCAGACTCGGTGCTTTTTGTGAAATCCGAATACCAGGCGCCACCTTCGGGAATTGTTACGCTGCAGATGCGAAACCAATCTTCCGATTTAACATTTTTGCCGACAATAAAATTAGTACTCAACGAATTATTGTCCTTGTCAACTGTATTGACTAATATTACTTTGCCATCGCGGTCAGCCAACATCATGATGTCGTAAACTACATAGTAAGTTACCATCGTATTGACAAATTTTTGTAATTTAGAAATAACAGAATCTCGTTTCTGTAAAGCAGTAACAGCGAGTTCATTAACTGCAAATGCTTGCACGTCACCGTAGCGTTCGTAAAAATTCCTATCTACTTTATTGAGAACGGCTTGCGAAATAGATACCGAGTTCGTTCTCATCTGCTCATTCATTTTCATCACCTCATTTCTTGCCGAAAAATACATTATAGAGATGAGCAGAAGAATAGGGGCAAACAATAAATATACAACAAATTTTTGTTTTAACTTTAAGCGCTCAAATATTTTCATAAGATATTTTGTTTTTATTTTTGTAATATCTCAAAGATAGAAATATATTTTTTTACTTTGCAATATTTTATGTTTATTTTAGTATAAAAATTTATAATTATACTATAAACGGCAACTTGCCAAAGTTTTAAACTTTGGCAAAGTTTAAATTACAAAACAATTACAATTACAACACAAGATATGACAGATTTTTATGGCGATGAATATTTTATGAACGAGGCAATTAAAGAAGCCGAAAAAGCTTTCCGCAAAGACGAAGTCCCGATTGGAGCAGTGATAGTAGCTAAAAATAAAATCATTGCTCGCACTCATAATTTAATGGAGACTTTAAAAGACACTACGGCACACGCTGAAATACAAGCAATTACCGCAGCAACAGAATATATAGGCGGAAAATATTTGAACCACACAACCATATACGTGACGCTTGAACCATGTGTGATGTGTTGCGGCGCCATTTTCTGGTCACAGATATCGCGGCTCGTCTTTGGCGCGCATGATACCAAAAACGGCTTCTTAAAATACCAGAAAGTGTTGCAAGAAAACAAGCTTTCACTAACTAATAATAAACTAATTATCGCATCAGGTATATTAGAATCGGAATGCTCAGAAATGTTAAAAACTTTTTTCCGAATCAAAAGAAAATAAATGAAATAAAAGTTCGCTTTTTATCATATAATTTGTACCTTTGTGTGACTAAATACCAAATTTTTTTTATAATGACCTTAAACTTAGAAATATTAAATTTTGTTTATCCTTTTATTACTTGTTTGATTATCACTTATGTATCTATCCCCGCGATAATCAAGGTATCAAGAATAAAAAAATTATATGACGAACCCGACGAAAGACGAGTGCATAAAGTAGTGACCCCCACACTTGGAGGAGTAGCAATATTTGCCGGTATCAGCATCAGCTCGCTGTTATTTATTGAAGCCACCGAGTTCAGCCAATTCAAATTTTATCTGGCAGGGATGGTGATTTTATTTTTTACAGGAATAAAAGATGATATATTAATCATCTCGGCTCGCAAGAAATTGATTCTGCAACTCATAGCAGCAACAATAGTTGTTGTTTGTACCGATGTAAGAATAACTAATTTTCATGGTTTCTATGGAATCCATGAAATACCGGAGTTTATAGGAATCCCTGTCTCGGTCTTTTTGATTTTAACGATAATCAATGCCTTCAATTTTATTGACGGTATTGATGGTTACTCGGCGAGCATCGCAATAATTATCTCCTGCGCATTCGGGAGCTGGTTCTTTCTGGTTGGCGAAAATGCCTTAGTTGTTCTTGCGTTAACAGTAATAGCGGCGCTCATCTCGTTCCTTAGATATAATCTTTTTTCTTCGCAAAACAAGATTTTCATGGGAGATACCGGAACGCTGATTCTGGGATTTATCATCGCCATTTTTGCCATTCGGTTTAACGAGATTAATCTGGTGTTAGATAAATCAGCATATTTTTATATTTTACCGGCTCCGGCAGTCACTTTTGGAATTTTATTAGTACCGCTATTTGATTTGTTACGAATAGTTTTTATCCGGATGGTCATCGGCAAACCTATTTTTATGCCAGATAAAAGACATTTGCATCATGTCTTATTAGAGCTTGGACTCTCGCACAAAAAAATAGTAGCGATAATGGCGTTAGTTAATATATTCTTTGTTATCATTTCCTTTACTCTGCACGAATATTTTACCATACGGAGATTGATTTTATTATTATTGCTGACCGCAACTGTTCTTGCATACGTACCGCGAATCATCATCTCGCGAAAAAAGAAAAAGTGAATCAGAACCCTGCCAGCGCAAATCCGAACCCTGCCAGCGTGAAAAAACGCTGGCAGGGTAGTTATCAGATAGTTAGAACCATGCCAGATGGACTGTTAAGTTAGCCAAAAAAGTTCATTCTTTTTTAGAATAAAAAAAGCTAAAAAACCTTTCAAATGGTAGAAGACCTTTGAAATGGTTGAAACGTTTGAACCTTAGTATATTAACCACTTCAAAAGTCTTCGACTATTTGAAGGGTAAAGTATAAAACTGGAATATATTTTTCCTGCTATTTTTGTGTAAATTAAAATAACTCCGAAAGGAGTTACACTTTAATAACCACCGATGCAATCGGTGGTGGGAATAACAGTATTTACTCAACTCCGAAAGGAGTTGCATTTTAATTATTTGATAGCGTAAAATAATGGTGACTAAACACGCTATTTATTTTAT
>DYQJ01000191.1 GCA_020719345.1 Draconibacterium orientale
TAAAAAAAATATATTTGCCAAAAAAAATTAACTGATGAGATTAATAGTTTTTATCCTGGTGTTTTTAAGTAGTAATTTTTTTTTGTCATGTTTGTTTTCACAGACCTATCCGCAGAATGATTTTATTTCTCCTGTTGGTGATAAGATGCTGATTTCCGGTGATTTCGGGGAGATTCGCTCCAATCATTTTCATTCAGGGGTAGATTTTAGAACTCGCGTTAATCCCAAAGGCGAGATTTTTGCCGTAGCCGATGGATATGTTTCTCGCATCAATGTCTCTGCTTGGGGATATGGAAATGCGGTTTATATTACTCATAATAACGGCTATAAATCAGTGTATGGACATTTAGAATATTTTAATCAAACTATCACTGAATATTTGGAGACCAAACAATATGCGCGTCAAGAGTTTGCTCTAAATTTGTATCCTAATCCCGATGAGCTTCCCGTAAAACAAGGAGAGTTCATTGGACGTGCAGGAAATACAGGATATTCGTTTGGTGAACATTTGCATTTTGAAATACGAGACTCGCGAACCGATGAACCTATTAATCCACTCCTCTTCGGCTGGAATATTGCAGACGACAAGAAACCGGAATTTAGAAATCTCGCCATTTACCCGTTAGATGACTCCAGCTTTGTTGCCGGCAAAAACGCAAAAAAAATAATTAAGACGCAAGGTGCAAATGGAAAATTTGTGCCACAAGAAAATAATATTGTAGTCTCCGGAAATATTATTTTTGGTATAGAAGCATACGACTATTTTAGCAACATAGAAAGTGAGAACGGAGTTTACTCGGTGCGACTGTATAAAAACAATGAACTTATATATCAACATTTTGTAAATAAATTTTCTTTTTTTGAATCAAGATATATAAATACGTTCATAGATTATCAAGAAAGTATCACAAGCGGACTCAAAATACAGCGAAGCTATATTGCACCTAATAATAAATTAAATTTTTATCAAAATACCAAAAACGCTGGAGTTTGCGTTTTTACTAACGACAGCATTTATGAGATGAAATATGTCATCAGCGACATCAAAGGCAATGAATCAGAACTTACTTTCAAAGTTAAAAGTATTGCTAATATTAAAGCGAAATATGAATATATTAAAAACGATTACACGATGCTTATGAATTGTAAAACAGATAATTACTACATTTCCGATGACTTACGGCTAACAGTTCATAGAAATAGCTTGTACGAGAATCTGTATTTTTACTATTCCCACAAAAGCAGTAAAGATACCGAATACTCTGATATTCACTATATTCATAACTCCAAAACACCTTTGCACATGCCTATGACCATTTCTATAGATGCCTCAAAAGTTCCGCAAGACAAAATAAATAAAGCAATTATTGTAACTAAAAATAGTAAAAACGAAATAGAAAGCATAGGTGGAAAATATATGAACGGATTTATTACGGCTAAGTCAAAAAACTTCGGATTATTTTATATAACATTAGATACCACGCCGCCGATTGTAACCCCACTAAATATCAGCGAGAAAAAAGACATGACGGGAGAAAAAAATATTAAATTTAAAGTAACCGACAACATGAAAAAAATAGACGACTATTCCGGCTACATAGATTCCACGTGGTTTTTATTCAAATATGATGGTAAAAATGATTTAATATATTACGACATTGACCACCGACTCAGCACAGGTAAACACGTGTTAAAGTTCGTGGCAACAGACGCCTGCGGAAATGAAACAGTTTATAAAACAAATTTTATTTACACGACAAAATAAACAACAAAACTAATTGAAAATGAAAATATTAATAGCCGAAGATGATTTGTATTCTCGAAAATATTTAGAAGATTTACTGCGCTTAGAAAAATATGAATGTCTAACAGCCAAGAACGGAGAAGAAGCATTGGAAATCTATAAAAAGAATAAAATTGATGTTATCATCACCGATATCCAGATGCCGCGTTTATCAGGATTAGAACTTTTAGAAGAAGTAAGAAAAGAACGAAGCGACGTGCTGATAATAATGACCACAGCATACGGCTCTGAAGAGTTTGCTATCCGCGCACTTCAGCTTGGCGCAAATAACTATTTGAAAAAACCTATTAATGTAGAACAATTATTGCAATTGTTGGCTAAGTACCAAAAACTGCTCTCACATCCGCGCATAAACGTAGAGGAACTCGGAAAAATAGAGTACAAGCATCTCAAAATAGTCTTTGAAAATAAGTTTGAAAACATAAGTAATATTGTGCAACAACTAATGCACGAGATAGATGTTAAATTTGACGACGCCGAAAAAATAAACATTGAACTCGGACTCTTAGAACTAATTACCAATGCCGTAGAACATGGAAATCTGGAAATTAGCTATTATCAAAAACAAGAAGCACTAAATAACAACGAGTTAGAGAAACTTTACGAACAAAGAGCAAACGACAGCAGATATGCTAACCGCTATATTAAGGTAGAATATTTGTTCAACGACGGGTATTGTCAGTGGACTATCCAAGACCAAGGTCGCGGTTTTGACTACAACTCGTTGCCCGACCCGACAAAAGATAACTTGTTGGAACTCAACGGAAGAGGAATTTTTATATCACGATTCTTGTTCGACGAACTAACTTATCTGGGATGCGGAAACTGTGTTAAAATACGAAAATATTATAAACATTAAATAATTGTTAAAATAAATGGAACTAAATTTTAATTTGACTGGCTCAATAGTAGCAATTGTCACCCCGTTTGATGAAAATGATAAAATAGATTACATTGCATTAGACAAACTTATAGATTTTCATCTTGAAAATCAGACAAATGGAATAGTTGTCAGTGGAACTACCGGCGAATCGCCAAGCTTTAGTGCAGAAGAATATACCGAATTGGTAACATTTGTAGTTAAAAAAGTGAACAAACGAATCCCGGTCATCGCCGGCTCAGGTTGTAATAACACGCACAAAACAGTGGAACGTTCCAAAAAAGCCGAGCAATGTGGAGCAGATGCGATACTTGTTGTGACTCCATACTACAACAAACCGATGCCTGCCGGATATTATCAACACTTTGCCGAAGTGGCTAAAAATGTGAACATTCCTATTATAATGTACAACGTGCCGGGACGAACAGCAAAGCCAATGCCTATTCCGGTGGCTTTAAAACTTACTAACGACTTTAAAAATATTGTTGCTATCAAAGAAGCTTCCGGCGACCTCATGACTATCATGGAGCTTGTGGCACGTAAACCCGGCAACTTTAAAATATACTCAGGAGACGACCCGCTTGCAATGGCAGCTGTCCTCATGGGAGCAGACGGATGCATATCGGTTGCCGCTAATGTCATTCCTAAAGAATTTAGTCAGCTAATGCAACTCTCCGCACAACACAAAATAGAAGAAGCTAAAATATTGCAATACAAATATTTAAACCTCATGAATCTCAACTTCATAGAGTCTAATCCTATCCCGGTCAAAACATTTTTATTTTACATGGGATATATAAAAGAAAATTTTAGACTACCGATGACTAAAATAGAGAACGAACAAACAAGAAATATTTTGTATTACGAACTAAAAAAACTCGAAATAATTTAATATTATGAAGAAATTGAATATAGGACTCATCGGATACGGAAAAATGGGACGCGAAGTGCATCAGGTTATCAAACATAGAGGACATCATTTGGCGATAATTATTGATATAGAAAACATAACAGAAATAAATAATCTCGCTAAATATAATTTAGATGTTTGCATAGAATTTTCTAAACCCGAACACGCAGTAGAAAATATTAAAAAGTGCTTCGCACAAGATGTACCTGTTGTATGCGGAACAACGGGATGGTACCAAGACTATGAAGCCGTAAAAAAGTTATGCGAAGATAACAAACACTCTTTGATAGCGTCTTCTAATTTTAGCATCGGAGTAAATATATTTTTCAAAATAAATCAAATGATAGCCGAATATATGAACGCACAAAACGAATACGACGTAGAAATAACGGAGATACATCATACCCAAAAATTAGATGCACCAAGCGGAACAGCAATTGTAATAGCTCAAAAAATCATGGAAAAACTGGAACGCAAAAATAATTGGGTCTGCAATCAAGACGCAAAAGAGAACGAACTAAAAATCACCGCACAACGAATAGCACACGTACCGGGAACTCACATAGTAAATTTTAGTTCCGAAATAGACTCCATAGAACTAAAACATACTGCAAACAACAGAAAGGGTTTCGCGCAAGGAGCAGTCCACGCCGCCGAATTTATACACGACAAAAAAGGTTGCTTTACGATGAACGACATTTTATTTAATAAATAAAGAAAAAATGAAAGAATGAAAAAAATGAAAGAATGAAAGAAATGAAAAAAAATGAAAGAATGAAAAAATGAATGAGTTTAATTAATTATTCATTCTTTCATTAATTCATTAATTCATTAATTCATTAATTCATTAATTCATTCTTTCATTAATTCATTCTTTCATTAATCATTAATCATTATTCATTATTAATCTATTAATTAATTTTAAAATTATGAGAAATATAGTAATTGTATTTATTTCATTATTTTTTAGCATGTCTGTCTTAGCACAAGGTTACAAGATAGAAGTAAAAATTAAAGGACATGAAGGTAAACAAATTATTTTAGGACATCACAAGAACTCCAATCTTATTCCCGATGACACCACCAAGACCGACAACAAAGGATACGGTGTTTTTTCAGACAAAAAAGCTTTGCCCGGCGGAATGTATTTTGTCTATCTTGACGGAAGATATTTTGATTTCTTCTTAGCAGATGACCAGATTTTTTACATGGAAACGGATACTACCGATTTTATGAAAAATCTTAAATTCACAGGTAGTCCCGACAATGAATTATATGTCAAGTATCAAGCTTTTTTAATTTCACAGAATGTAAAACTAAGTGACCTGAAGAAACAAAAAGAAGCAACTTCCGATGCTGCTGCTAAAGCAAATATTGACAAACAAATGGAATCATTAGGGACAGAATTTTATGAATTTTATGATAAAATTCAAGCCGAAAATCCTAATTTATTTTTCACTAAATTTCTAAGGGCGACCAAACAAATAGAAGTTCCTAAAACAATTACTGACCGTACCCAGCAATATTATTACTACCGTTTTCACTATTTTGACAATTTTGATTTAGCAGATATCCGAATGCTTCACACACCGTTGTACGAAGAAAAATTAGACGACTATTTGGACAAAGTAATTATTAATCACCCAGATACTTTGATAAACGAGTGTGATAAATTACTCGGAATCGTGCAAGAAGAACCGGAAATATATAAATATATGTTGATATATATGTTTAATAAATATGCAAAAAGTCAGCTCATGGCAGCCGAAAATGTTTACACGCATCTCGGATATATTTATATCAAAAAAGCAACCTGGGATACGGATTCTTTTAAGACCGAGCTAAAACCTAAATTAGATAAAAAAAGTAAATGTCTGGTAGGTAATAAAGCTATGGATATAAATATGCAACGATTACCAAACGACTCAATAGCTATAGAAAAAATAAGAGCAAAACTTCCTTCTATAAAAGAGCGCGGACTAACCATAGAAAAAGATGCATCTAAAACTTTCCACCAAAAAGTGCCAAGTTTAACTACGCTGATAACCGAGTTCATGAGTTATTTTCCCGGATATGTAAAGCTTTATGAAACTAAATCTAAATATACAATTTTATGGTTCTTTGAGCCGGATTGTAGTCATTGCAAAAAAGAGACCCCGCTTTTTTATCAAGAATACGTTACAAATTTGAAAAAATATGATGTAACGGTATATTGCATGTACATGCACCGAGACATAGACGACTGGAATAAATTTTGCTCTTCTATAGACCACTGGTTTGATTTTATTGAGACTAATAAATTCTATGAATGGGTAAACGTCTGGAATCCTTATGATTTATATCGTGAAAACTATGACATTTCAAGCTCGCCGGTATTATATTTATTAGATGAAAACAAGATAATCATCGGTAAACGAATAGGTTGGGAACAGGCATCGGAGATGATACAGTCATTAGAAAAGAAAGAATAAAAACAATTTAAGCGATGACCTTTTTAGAACTTGTAAACAAACGGCACAGCGAACGTGCTTATATAGAAAACGCCGAGATAGATAAAAATATCTTCCTCAAATGCTTAGAAGCAGCAAGACTTGCGCCATCGGCTTGTAACTCACAGCCGTGGCGCTTCATTATTGTAGATAATTTAGAAATTAAAAATCAAATAGCACAAACTACGACAACAGCTTTTTTGCCTTTAAATCATTTTACTAAGCAGGCATCGGCTATTGTAGTGGTGGTTAATGAAGGTTCTAATTTATCTGCTTCGGTGGGTAATGTGGTTAAAGACAAAGACTTCTCAGTTATGGACATAGGAATAGCGGTGGAACATTTTTGTCTGCAAGCCGTAGAAGAAGGATTAGGAACTTGTATTCTCGGCTGGTTTGACGAAAAAAAGATTAAGCAAATACTTGAAATCCCGAAAAACAAACGGGTAGAACTACTCATAACACTTGGATATCCAAAAAATGACAAAGAAAAAACAAGACGTAAACGAAAAGACTTAGAACAAATTTATTCTTACAACAAATATTAGATGAAAAAGAGTTTAAATATAATTCTAATAACAGCAATATCTATCTTAATTGGCTGTCAATTAACTACCAAGAATAATCAGATAGAGACAAAAGTTTCTTCTTTTGAAAAGATATTAGATAGTTTTCAAGTAGTTGGCTCAATTTTGATATATGATTCGGAGACAAACACTTATTATTCCAATGATTTTGAAAGGTCGGAGACAGGATATTCTCCGGCTTCTACATTTAAAATTCCTAATTCTATCATCGCGGTAGAATTAGGGATAATAGAAAGCGACACAACAATAATAAAGTGGGATAACAAAGAACGCCAGATGGATATATGGGAGAAAGATTTAACTTTTAAAGAAGCATTCCGAGTTTCTTGCGTTCCTTGTTATCAAGAAATAGCGTTACAAATAGGATATCTGCGTATGAAAGATTATCTGGAAAAGTTTAATTACAAAGAAATGTATTTTGATAGATTGTCTGTAAATACATTTTGGCTTGAAGGTTCATCAAAAATCTCGCAAAAACAACAAATAGAATTTTTAAAAAAGTTTTTCTATTCGGAACTGCCTATTTCTAAACGAACGGAAGAAATAGTAAAAAATATTATGCTAATAGAAAAAACTGATACATATACTTTTAGCGGAAAAACAGGTTGGAGTGTAATAAATGAACAACATATTGGTTGGTTTGTAGGATATTTAGTGGCTAATAATAAAGTTTATTTTTTCGCCACTAACATAAACCCCAAAGAAGGATTAACAACCGATGACTTTATTGCAGCACGAATAGAAGTCACAAAACATGCGTTCCACAAATTAAATTTGGTTGATTTAATTAATTGATAAA
Source organism: Draconibacterium orientale (assembly GCA_020719345.1). Taxonomy (GTDB): domain Bacteria; phylum Bacteroidota; class Bacteroidia; order Bacteroidales; family DYQJ01; genus DYQJ01. The sequence goes on from DYQJ01000191.1 coordinate 7,467, forward strand.
TAATTAAATAAGATATAGGTGCTGCTCAACTTTGTTTTAAAATATTTTGGCGTAGAAGAGTTAAGAATCAGATTTTTAAAATTTAGTTTCGTGTCTTTTCGTGAATTTCGTGGCAAAAACAAATTTCGTGAAATATACAAAATTAACAAAACTTTGAAATTAAATTTAGTTCTTTTTTACAAGAAATCAGAGTAATAAATTGATAGCGTAAAATAATGGTGACTAAACACGCTATTTATTTTATT
>DYQJ01000192.1 GCA_020719345.1 Draconibacterium orientale
TTAGAAAGCGTAAATTCAAAAAGATAATGCATTTTGATGAATTTTTAAGAAATGTTTAACAAGATGATTAACAGGTGCATAACATGTATCATGTTAATAAGAAAATTTGCGTTTAATCTAAAAAAGGTTGATAAAGCTCTTTTGAGGAGACGAAACCGCTTAATAAATCTGCACCCGAGCTGCTTCCTAATTTACAAATATCTAAACACGAAATTAGTAATTCCGCTGATTGTTGATAAAAAAAACTCGTCAAGAAATTTTTTAATACCCAAAAATATTTTCCGTTATACGCAAGCTTTAGAAAATTAGCAGAAAAGATGTTGTCGGTTTTGCTAAGAAAATAAATATCTTCTAATAATTTCTGGTGCTTGTTATCAAAAATAGAATTATATATTTTTAGTCCTACCATGAAACCTGCAATAAAATCATCTCCTGCCGGAGTTAGTCCACTGCCGCGGGCTTTAATATTGTTAAACGCTTGAATATATTTGTGTTCGCAGATTTGTTGGTAAGCGGTCTTAATAGTTTTTAAAAATTCTATTTCAAATTTAGAAGTAAAATATTGTTCCAATTCGGGTTTGTGTAAGGATAGCAGATTTTTCGGAGGCAGCTTTTCTATAATAGAGATGATAAAATTTATTTTAGATAATACAAAATCAGAGTCCGTTGTCGGAATATCAAATTCGGAATTGTATATTGATTGCTTATCATAATTATATCTCAAATTATTTATTATGAGATAATTAGAAGATATTTTTATTTCAGATACGTTGTCAAATTTAAAATTGTCAAACTTAAAGTCGTCAAAAAGTATAGAATTAGCACTAAAATATTCTATATTTTTAACAATAGAAGCGATATTTTTTTCGGTATCAACAAAATTAATAACGTTCTTAAAATAAGAATGTAAATAATATTTATTTTCTTCTATCTGGTCACCTATTAGTTTTATATTCATTTACTTATAAAAATTTTTTCTGAATGCGTGAAATTCCGGTTTCCGCAAAATTATTCTTCGCCATACGGAGAGCAGAAATCCGCTTCCGTATCCGAACAGCTGAAAATAGCTTGCTATTACGGAGAGAAAACCTATTTTAAGACTTTTATTTTTTAAAGTGGCATGTATTAATATCAAGAGAACATAAAAAATTATAGGAGTCATCGCGAGTAAACAAAAGAAAGCGCATATCAAGAGAAAAATATTTCCTAAAAAAAATAGAGTCGGGAAAAAATGCACTAATTTAAGTGAATTTTTGTGCCGTTTGTAGAGATTTATGCGTGCTATTCCAGAGTTATGAACTTGTTTAAAGAACTTTTTAAAGTCAGTCCTTCGTTTGTGATAGACGAAAGCTTCTTTTATAAGCTTAGTTTTGAAACCGTTAGACATTATACGTATGCTCATATCTATGTCTTCTCCAAATCGCATTTCCGAAAAACCTTTTGTGCAGACGAAAACTTCTTTTGAAAATCCCATATTAAAGCTTCGTGGATGAAATTTGTCGGCTGCTTCGCTTCCTCCTCGTATTCCGCCGGTGGTAAAAAACGATGTCATTGAATAGCTTATCGCCTTTTGAATGTTTGTAAACGAACTATGTGCAGCATCTGCGCCTCCGTAAGCATCTGTATAATTATTTGTAAGATAGTTGTTTACTATTTCCATATAATCTTTTGGAATAAGACAGTCGGAGTCAAAGAATATATAATATTCGCCTTCAGCTCGTTCGGCACCATAGTTTCGTGTGGTGCCGGGACCTGTGTTTGTTTTATAAAAATATTTTATGTCCAGCTGTTCTTTGTATTTATCTACAACAAATCGGCTATCCTTCTCCGAGCCGTCTTCTATGATAAGTATCTCTAAGTTTTTATAAGTTTGGAGACATAGACTGTCCAATAGTTCAACTATTTCATCGGGTCTGTTGTATAGCGGAATAATTATGCTGTATCTCATTATTTGGGGAGTATATTATGTTTTTTAAAATAATCGCTGATTTTAATATCTTCTGTTACAATATGTTCGAAGAACCAATGTTTTAAAAATTCTATAAAATCTATGAACATCTTAGTATTGTTCTCGAAGTTATATATTTGAAAGTCTAATTTATCAATAATTTCTATGTGGAGTTTTTTATGCTCGGCATAGTTCGGAAAATTATTGTCAAGCATAACATTTTCTTCACTTTCAAAATGGAATTTGGTATATTTTATTACTTCGCTAAGTTTTCGTTTCATGCGGTCTGCCTTGTTATCGGTTTCTTCGTTATTAAACATTTCTATTAGTTCATTGATTATTTGCAAAAATGTCAGATGTTGAAAATCAATTTTTAATATGTCTATAGCGTATCCTTGGTGCCATTCTAATTTTTTTATCATCATTGGGGGACACTAATTTTATTTTAATGGCATCAGTGGAATTTCATAAATACCTCTATATGCAGTTACTCCTACCGGGTCAGTATATATTGCAAAAATCAAGCTGTCGTTTCTGACAAAAAAATCATTGTCTTCTAATTTATCTATTGTCGGATATTCAATATAGTCAAAGTCTTTTTCAAACATATTTTTGAGGTATTTTTGAGTTTTAGTCTGGATATCCGCTTTGCTTAATTTATTGTCTAATAGTTCATTATAAGTAACAAATTTATTAGTATTGAGGTCTATATTAAAAATTTCGTTCCATCCGTATGACATGTTTCCGCCTCCTGCTCCGGCGTATTTAGTTAAAATAACGGATAGTATTTTTTTGTTTATATAAACTCCATAGTAAACCATTGCCCATCCCATTATCGTTGAAGGGTCTTCCTGCATACATTCGCATCCTTCTTTCTCGTTTTCTATGGCGAGTGCAGATTTTTCTATTTTAGTATTCAATATGGCTTCTATTTTGGAGTCACTCATACCAGATATTTTAGGATATTCTCCTTGATATACAAAACATATTTTGGAATAATCTTTTGGAGTTATCGCTACTTTTTTTGCCTTAATTTTAGATTTAGAGAGGTCAACAATTTCTAATTTAATAATTTTCCACTCGCTTCCGTATTTTTTAAGATAGAAATTTTCTTTAAAAGTATTATCTCCATTGGTTGGGTCTTCATAAAAAGCTTCTACATAGACCGTTGCAGTAGTTTCTTTTTCTACAGTAGTTTTGATTGCGTTGATTGTCGTTTTTGTGATTCCGCCAAAAGATTTAGTAGAGCTAAATTGTTTATAATCTCCCCAACTGCTGATTTTCTGCATCTCAAAAGCTTCTTTAAATTTTTGTTCGCCGAGGTAGTTAATAAATTCTGCCACCATTTTTTCTGAGCTCGTCATGTCGTCAGGGAGTTTTATTTGTCCTGAAACGGATTCTTTGGTGGTGTCTTTGGTGTCTTTTGTGTCGTTGGTGTTTGTATTACTGCTGTTATTACAAGCAAGCCATAATGAGGCAATTAGAATAAAAATAATGAGATTTTTTCTTTTCATATAAAAAATTATTATGTAATTAAAATTATTATGTAATTAAAATTATTATGTAATTAATAAATTATCTTTTCAATCTTACAAAAGTTCCCAGAGGTAAAATGATATTTGTTTTAGAGTTGATATAAAATTCGCCAAATTCTGTGTCTTTGTCGTGGAAATAATTTGTAATCAAGTTATTTGCTATATGCGAGGAGTATCCTAAGCTGTACATATTTAAAATAACAAAGGCGTATCTGTCGGATAAAATGTTGGTAGCGAGGAGTAATAGTTCGTTAATATTGTCTTCTAATATCCATTTTTCGCCGTCGGGTCCTCTTCCGTATGCGGGTGGGTCGAAAATAATTGCGTCATATTTTTTATCTCGTTTTTGTTCTCTTCTCATGAATTTCAGTGCGTCGTCTATTATCCATCTGATGTTCTGTGTGTTAGAGAGTATCATATTTTCATTAGCCCATCCGATGACCTGCTTTACGGCATCTACATGTGTGACCTCTGCTCCTGCGAGTTTGGCGGCTATACTTGCGGCGCCGGTATAAGCAAATACATTAAGCAGTTTAAAATCTTTTATGTTAGATAGTATAATGTTTTGATAAATATATCTCCAATTCTCTGCTTGTTCTGGGAAAATTCCGATGTGTCCGAATGTAGTCAGACTGAGTTTACAGTTAATAGTTTTGTCCGATAAATTATATTTTATGTTCCATGTATTAGGAATTTTGTTATACATCTTCCATCCTCCATTTTCGGTAGACGAGTTGCGGTATGAGGTTTTTTGAGTATCTCTAACAAATTGTGCGTCTGCGAGTTGTCTCCACTCTTTGTCGGACATTTTTTTATTCCAGAGTGCTTGCGGTTCGGGTCTGATGAGATGATATTTACCAAAACGTTCTAATTTCTCAAAGTTTCCACAGTCTATTAGCTGATAATCTTCCCACTGGGGAGGAGTAAGGAACAGATGTTTTTGCATATTACGTGAGTTTTAAATTTTTTATATTACATAGAATTGTGGTAACTATTTAGCAACGTAGTTGCGTAATCTTTGTAGAAAATAGGTAACCTCCACACTACATAGTTGTTTGACACATCGTTACAAAGATTTTGCTGCTACGCACCTTTTGTTTTTTCGTTATTTTTTTCTACAAAGATGATGCAACTACGTTGCTAAATAAAATATCTACATAAAACAAGCAAGTCTTTCTTATTTTTTCAACTTTTCTAATTGTGTAATCATTGTAAGTCCTATTTCGGCAGGTGATTCAACAACATGTATTCCGCATTCTTTCATTATTTGCATTTTAGCGGCTGCGGTGTCAGCTTTTCCTCCTATTATTGCTCCTGCGTGTCCCATTCGGCGTCCTTTTGGTGCTGTTTGTCCGGCTATAAAACCTACTACAGGTTTGGTGGCGTTATCTTTTATCCAATAAGCTGCTTCGGCTTCCATTTGTCCTCCTATCTCTCCTATCATGATAATACCTTCGGTGTCGTTGTCGTTCATAAGTAGTTTTACTGCGTCAAGTGTTGTTGTTCCAATGATTGGGTCTCCGCCTATTCCTATGCAAGTAGATTGTCCGTATCCGAGCTTAGTTACCTGATCCACTGCTTCATAAGTTAGCGTACCGGAGCGCGAGATAATTCCTATCGTTCCTTTTCGGTGAATAAATCCAGGCATTATGCCTACTTTAGCTTCGCCGGGGGAGATGATACCTGGACAGTTAGGACCTATCATGCGGCAGTTTCTATTTGAGATATATTGTTTTACTTTAACCATGTCAGCAGTAGGTATTCCTTCGGTGATACAAACGATGACCTTGATACCAGCATCGGCGGCTTCCATCACTGCGTCAGCTGCAAATGCCGGTGGCACAAAGATGACAGATACATCGGCTGCCGTTGCGACAACCGCATCTTGAACGGTGTTAAAAACAGGTCTTGATAGATGCTCGCTTCCGCCCTTACCCGGCGTTACTCCTCCTACTACGTTGGTCCCGTACTCTATCATTTGTGTGGCATGGAAAGTTCCCTCCGTTCCGGTAAATCCTTGCACTATGACTTTTGAATCTTTATTTACTAATACACTCATCTATTTTCGTTTTGATAAATTATTAATAAACAAAAATAGTTATTTTTTTGTAATAAATATTTTTTTTATCTATTTTTTTTGTAATATTAGCAATTAAAAAAAACATTAACGTAATAGATATATGGAACCTTCTAGAATATTTGATTTATTAGATAAAATTGTTTCCGAATACGGGGACAAAGAGGACATCTTCGGTGCTAAGGTCAATCAGCAATGGGTAAAATATAGTGGACATGAATATTATGAAAAAGCCAAATATTTTAGTTATGGACTGATAATTAAGGGGTACGTACCAGGCGACAAAATTATTACTATCTCTAACAATCGTCCCGAATGGAATTTTGCTGATATGGGCATGCAACAAGCCGGACTTATACATGTTCCTATTTATCCTACTCTCAGCGCCGAAGACTTTGAATATATTTTTGAACATAGTGAAGCAAAGATGATTATTCTATCCGACAAATTTTTGCTCCGCAAGATGAAACCGATAATAGAAAAGACAAAAAATATCAAAGAGATATACACCTTCAATGCCGTAGAAGGTAGCAAAAACTGGACTGAAATTCTTGAACTCGGTAAAAAACACGAATCCTCAGAACTCGCAGAGAAGTTGCACAATATCAAATCTAAAATTCTTCCACACGACTTGTGTACAATAATTTATACCTCCGGTACGACAGGAGTATCTAAGGGAGTAATGCTTTCGCATGATAATTTATTATATCAATCCCGAAAATTTAAGCATCTTGTGGACATAGACAAAAGACATAAAGCGCTAAGTTTCTTACCTTTGTGTCATGTCTTAGAACGAATAGTTAATTACACATTTCAATATCTCGGTGCAAGTATATATTATGCACAAGGTTTTGAAACTATTTCCGATGATTTAAAAGATATTAAACCGCATGTTTTTGCCACCGTTCCTCGACTATTAGAACGAATTTATGATAAAATAATTTCTAAAGGCAGTAAATTAGAAGGTGTGAAAAAGAAATTATTTTTCTGGGCAGTAGAATTAGGGTTAGAATTTGAATTTGAAGGAAAAAGTCCTTTTTATAAAGCTAAACTCGCCGCCGCTAATCAGCTGATATTTAGCCAGTGGCGAAAAGCATTCGGTGGAAATATTAAATTTATTATCTCCGGAGGAGCCGCCCTGCAATCAAGACTGGCACGCATATTCTGGGCAGCAGGAATACCCATACGAGAAGGATACGGACTAACAGAAACTGCACCTGTCATCACCTTAAACAGACAGACGCCACCGGGAATAAAATTTGGAACCGTAGGACCTAAGATAGGAGAGGAACAAGAAATAAAAATAGCAGAAGACGGCGAAATACTTTTCAAAGGACCAAATCTTATGCTCGGATACTATAAAGACCAGGCACTTACCGATTCGGTCATAGATAAGGAGGGATGGTTTCATACCGGAGATGTTGGAGTCATAGAAGAAGGAAAATTCTTAAAAATAACTGACCGCAAAAAGGAGATTTTCAAACTCTCTACCGGAAAATATATTGCGCCGCAAGTAATAGAAAATATTTTAAAACAGTCAGCATTCATTGAACAAGCAATGGTTGTAGGAGAGAATCAGAAGTTTCCAGGAGCGATTGTCTCCCCTAATTTTGAGAATTTGCATAGCTGGGCTGCTACAAATAATATTGAATTTCGGGACAACGAGGAGCTCATCACGCATAAAACCGTAGTCAATCTTATTAAAAATGAGATAATTGAATTAAATAAGAAACTCGGACAAGTAGAAAACGTGAGTGTATTTAAAATTATTACTGACGAATGGTCACCCGGTAGCGGTGAACTCTCGCCGACCTTGAAAATAAAGCGTAAATTGGTGTATCAAAAATATCAACACCTGATAGAACACATGTTTGATAACAAGAAATAATATTTTCCTGCTTGTTTTATGTAGATATTTTATTTAGCAACGTAGTTGCATCATCTTTGTAGAAAAAAATAACGAAAAAACAAAAGGTGCGTAGCAGCAAAATCTTTGTAACGATGTGTCAAACAACTATGTAGTGTGGAGGTTACCTATTTTCTACAAAGATTACGCAACTACGTTGCTAAATAGTTGGTAGCGTATAAAAATAGTGACCAAAATTCAAATTTACTGATTTTTCATAT
>DYQJ01000014.1 GCA_020719345.1 Draconibacterium orientale
GAAAAATCAGTAAATTTGAATTTTGGTCACTATTTTTATACGCTACCAAAAATTTTATATGTATTATGTAATTCATTTTTGTATGTAATTATAAATCAGTTAATTTTACATACTTTAACTCCGATGACAAGAATGTCATCGGTTTGTTCATATTCTCCCTTCCAAGTTTGAAATTCTTTCTCCAACATGATTTTTTGGTCGTTAATATCTTGTTCGCTAATAGAAATTAAAAAATCTTTAAATCGGCGCGTTTTATATTTCTCGTTGTTTTCGCCTCCAAATTGAGAGTGCAAACCATCGGAGAATATATAAAATACATCTCCGTTTAGCAAAAATATATTATGTTCGCTAAAAGGTCGTTCTTTCAAAAATATTCCTACGGGTTGTTTATCTGCTTCTAATACAATAAGTTCCTTATGTATGCGAGTATTTTCATTTGTATTTTGTCGGACTATCCAGCAGTGATTGTGAGCTCCGGCAAATTTCATTTCTTGTGTATCCGAATTAATAATGCAAAATGCGATATCCATACCGTCTTGTTGTTCTCCACGTTCTCCGGTTTGTTGCAGCGAGTTTTTTATATGTTCTCGGAGTTCATTAAGAATTTGTGAGGCACTGTTAAGTTGGTGATTTTTAATTATTTCGTTTAGTAGCGCTACTCCGAGCATACTCATAAATGCGCCCGGTACTCCATGTCCTGTGCTGTCTGCGGCTGCCAGATATATTGTGTTTTTTACTTTTTTAACAAAATAAAAGTCTCCGCTGACGATGTCGCGTGGTTTAAAAAAGATAAAATAATTATCAAAAACTTGCATGAGCATTTTTTCATCCGGTAGAACGGCAGTTTGTATTCGTTGTGCGTATAAGATACTATCAGTTATGTTTTTATGAGCTTTTTCTATTTGGTTTTTTTGTTGTTCTAAGATATTATTTTTTTGTAAAATTTCATTAGTTCGTTCTTTCACAATAATTTCTAATCGTTCTTTCTGACGTTTAATAATATTTATTCGTCTTCTATAAAAATAAAAAATTGTTGCAAAAAAGATTATTAATGCAGTTACACGAAAACCTATAGTCTCCCAAAATGGCGGGGTGATGATGATAGTAAGACGAGTCACGTGGTCACTCCATATTCCATCTGAATTGGCGGCAGTTATTTCAAAAACATAAGTTCCTGCGTCTATGTTTGTGTATGTCACGTAGTTGCGGTTATCCGAGTAGTTCCATTTTTCCTCAAAATTTTGCAGTCTATATTTATATTTGTTCTTTTCGGGATTAGAAAAGTGGAGTGCAGAAAATTCAAAAGAAAATACTTTCTCACGAAAACTTAAAATAATAGTATCAGTGTATGATATAGATTTAGCAATATAATATTTTTCTTGAAATTGTCCTACTTCATTACCTATTTTAATAAAATCGGGCAGGTCTTTCAATATTTCTACGTTTGAATTGAAAATAGAAAAATTAGTTATTACTACCTCCGGCGCCGACATATTATATTTAATGCTGTCCGGGTAAAAAAAGTTGACTCCGTAAACTCCTCCGAAATAAATTCTTCCGGATTTTCCATGATGAAAAGCGCCTCCGTTAAATTCGTTACTTTGTAAACCGTCATTAATATCAAAGTTCTTAAAGCTGTTATTTTCAAGATTATAACAACTGACTCCATAGTTAGTGCTAAGCCATAGTGAATTCTTATCTAAGATAATACCATAAATGGTATTATTTGGCAGTCCGTCTTCTACTTTATAATGATAAAAAATCTTCTTTTGATAATCAAATTTTTCCAGTCCTTCGTTGGTGCCTATCCAAAAAAAATTATTCGGGTCTTTGGCGATAGAATATATTTTGTCGGAGCTAATTGCTGTGATGTCATTCTCGTCTCTTTTGTAATTTTCAAAAGTTTGTGTAGTCGGATTAAAAATCGTCAGTCCGGACATATACGTTCCAATCAAAATTTTTCCATCATTATTTTCATAAATAGCAGCATATATGAAATTACCAGAGATAGATAAAGAGTCGCTTGGGTCATTATAAAAAGCTTTAAATTTTTGAGTATCTTCGCGAAAAAGATTAAACCCGTTTGCTGTTCCGAGATAGAAATTTTTTTTATCATCTTGATATATAACACGAACTGAATTATTTGACAAAGAATTTGTATCTCCTTCTATATGTTTATAGATTTTAAATTTTTCTGTTTTTTTGTCAAATTTATTGAGTCCTCCTCCGTTAGTTCCAAACCAGAGGTATCCATCTTGGTCTTGATATATTTTACGTACGCAATTGTTAGATAACGAATTAGCATTATTGGTTATGTTTTTATAGACCTTAAATTTTTCTGTAGCGGGATTGTAGCGGTTTACTCCGTCCGCGTTAGTTCCTATCCATATTTCGCCATCTGCATCTTCATAAATAGCCCATACAAAATCCGAGGACAAGGAATTTTCGTTATACGGGTGATTTTTAATTAGTTGAAATTTTGTGCCATAGGGGTCATATTTATTTAATCCGGCTCCAAAAGTTCCAAACCAGATGCAATTAGATTTGTCTTGAAAAATTAAGTTAATATTATTTTCCGATAAGCTGTGTTCATTGGTAGGTTCGTGTTGAAAATTAATCAGTTCGTTCGAACCATGTGATAATTTAAAAACACCTCTTCCATAAGTTCCGAACCATATATTATTTTGATTATCTTCAAATATAGGTTTGCGATTGTTAATAGAAAGACTGACAGACGCTTCGGGTGCTTCTATGATTTTTTCAAAAGTAGCATCTTTTTCTGTGAAACGATAAAATCCCCCGCTTGTTCCTATCCAATATCTTGAATGCGAACAGCAAAATATAGTTTCTATGAGTTCGTTGTTATTTAATTTGTAGCTCACAATATTTTTTTTGGCATCATATTTATACAACTCTCCTTCTGTTCCTATCCATACATTATTGTATTTGTCTTTATATAAAGAATATATATTTTGATTGTTGAGTGAAATTTTGGAAATAATATTTTGGACTAAGTTAAGCGAAAAAAGTCCATCGTTTGTAGCAATAAATATTTCATTATCCGTTACTTGTAAGAAAGAATTGATTGTTTTATCCAATAAAAAATTATAATTCAAATATTCAAAAGCGTTTGTTTTGCGGTTGAAAATATATGCTCCATTTTGTGTGCCTACATATATATTTGCGTGCTGGTCTTCGTAAAAACAAGTTAAGCTGTTATTGTTAACTGGACGTAAATATTCCAGATAGCGAGTGAATTTTTCTTTTACTGGGTCATACAAATTTACACCTTCTTTTGAAAAAAACCATAATTGAGCATGACTGTCTTCCAAAATACCATCTATCCATTTGTTTGTCAAAGAGTTGGTGTCGTTGTTTTGCGGTCTGAATATGGTAAAATTTTCTCCATCATATCTGTTTAGTCCGTCTTCGGTGCCGAACCACAGAAATCCCTTATTGTCTTGAATACCAGTATATACCGAGCTAAGTGACAGTCCATCGGCGATAGAAACTCGCGTGAATCTTATTGACTCGGTCTGCGCAATAATGTCTATACAACAAAAAACGAGAAAAAAAGTTAATATATTTTTCATTTATAAAACCAAAAATATTGATAATTTCCTATGTACACAAATTGTTCTCTATTTGCAACTACAAAATTATTGATATTTGTAGTGTCGGATACCGCTATCAGATTAAAATACGTTGGCAATATTTTCGGCGATTGACGTAAATATTGTCTCTTTTTAGAAGTCATAAAAAGATATTGCACCGCATCTCCTCCCTGTCCATCTGACCACACTATATTAATGCTGTCTTTTTCATGTAAAAAATTAAACTCTTCCGGTAAAATATCTATATCAAATACAGTCTTTTTGTCGGCAAGATACATTAACGGACGTCTATAATTGTATGCGATATAATTTAGTCCGTTCCAAAAAATTATCAGTCCGAATAAAAGTAGAGTCAGATTTTTAATCTTTTTGTTTATATTACTTTCAACAAAAAATGCTATAAAAGATGCCAAAAGCAAATATGTAGGCACAAAGAAACGACAACTCCATGGTTGCCATTTCATTAACAGAATATAAGATATAAAGTATGCGAAGGAGATAAAAAATAAAAATTGAAAATATGCCAGAATATCAAGATAATTTTTGCGTCTTCGTACAAAAATAAGAATAGAAAAAATAATTAAATATGTTGCAAAACCGTACCAGATTTCATCTTCTACAAGTGAGACCGAGATAAAACGGTTTAAAAAATCTTCGGTACCCATAGAATGTTTGCGCTCCCAATATCTATCAATAAATTTATCGTTAATAACTTTATTGACATAAAACGGAATGGTATTTTTATAAGTTTTTCCGGAGATTTTATCTAATAGTTTGAACGTATTAAAATAAAACGAAGTAGAAGGTTGCATCGTACTTTGCACAGATATGCCTATAGCATTTTGCATCATCGCCTTGATATTGTGAGATTTATTTATATATACACTTTGCGATGGCGCCGATAAAGTTCCTTTTTCCGAAAAATTTATTAATAAAGAAGCGGTTGCTACTATGCCGCTTATCAGAAGAGAAGCCCATAATAATTTGGACTTGATGATATGTTTATTTTCTAATATAAAATTCTTTATCTCCGAAAATTTAATCATCTTGATAAAAATAAAAATCAGTACTCCGGGCAAAAGATAAACAACAGTAACCTTCGTGCCTAATGTAATTCCAGCAGATAATATTGCTAAAGCCAATAAAAAATTATCTTTATATTTGAACCAGCTAAAAAGAAAATAAATAGTTGAAAGTAGTGCTACCCCGACTAAAATATCATTATTTGTGGTCGTAGCTTGTGCTAATACGCTGTCTGCCATTGCGCCGAACCAGCTGACTAAAATGGCGGTAGTTTTACCAAAACCAAACAACAAAGTCATTTTATACAATAAAAATATAATAGTAGTCCATGCCCAGAGATTTATTAAATTAAAAAACTGATGTGGTAAATTGTATTGGACTACAAACATTTGAAAGAGAGTAGCATTGAATGGCGAAAAAATTTGACGGTCATTAGTAGTATAAAAATGTTCTAAACTTTCTTGCGAATAATAAAAAAATATTCTGGGCAAATGGTAAGTTAGCGAGTCATAATTGCTGGGCATAAAATATAAGCTCGTTATCAAATTCAAGCCAAAGACAACGAGCAAACTATATATTGCTAAGCGATTAATAATTTTATTTCCTTCGGCATTATCATCAGTGGTCTGCTGAAAAAAAGCAGAATTAAGATTTTTTCGTAAAATAAAAACAAATAAAAACATATTTGCTATCCAGACAAAAGAATATAAAAAAATATTATTTAACATTCCAAAGATGGAAGTTATTAATGCAGTGCAAATAAATGAAAGCCAAGTAACAATAAAAGCTATTATTATTTTATTGAGATTTATCTTATTTATTATTTGTTTTAAAAGCATAATAAGTTTAATGTTTAATATTAAAAAACTATTTTTTTTCTTTTACAAAGATGTCATTAAAATTGTCATCTAATTTTGCGGCTTTTTCTTTTAGTCGGTCTCTTTCTTTTTCGGCTTCTGCTTTATCTTTAAACCCTTCTACATATAAAATATATAATCCGGTTTCTTTAACCATTTTTATGTCTTTGGTATAAGTCCATTTTCCTTTAGTTGTGTCCGGCTTGTTTGCATATACTCCAAGCTGCACAATATAACCTTTTACCGGCTCTTCATCTTTTTTCTCGTCTTTCTTTTCATCTTTTTTTTCATCTTTTTTCTCATCTTTCTTGTCATCCTTCTTTTCATCTGTTTCTCCAAAAATGCCATTGTAAATGCTAAGCACTATTTTTTCTTGTCCTTTTTCTGAGGTTATATATTTAAGGTCTTTTTTATTGCTAAGAAAACCTATTTCAGTCAATACTGCCGGTACATTGGCTTCTCTAAGGACTTGATAATTAGCAACTTTTACGCCTCTACTTTCAAGTGCAGTATTTTTTGCGTACTGTTCTTGTATTTTTTGCGCTATTCCCTTAGATATAGTGGCATGCGTGCCGGTATAATAAAAAGTTTCTGTTCCGGTAGCAGTTTTATTTAAAGTGGAATTGACATGTATAGAAATAAATAAATCGGCTTTATTTTCATTAGCAACTTTCGGACGGTCTTCTAATTCTACATTCACATCCGTTGAGCGAGTCATAATAACTTTTACCTTAGGTTTCTTTTCGTTAATCAATTTTTTTAGTGCCAGCGCATATTTTAATGTCAGATTTTTTTCTTTAACTTTCTTTTTTGAAGCTCCATTAATAGTTCCACCATGTCCTGCATCAATTACAATTATCTTAATATCATCAGCATAGGCATTCAGTGCGACAGTATCTATATTTTTTATATCAGTTTCAAAATTGAAATAATATTCTTGTCCGAAAATAAAATTCAATGAAAATAAAATAGTAATAAAGAAGAATGATGATTTCATAATATTATTGTTTTTTGGTTTCTATTCTGTACAAAATAAATAACAGCGAGGACATCAGCAGAAAACTTATTATGGTATAAACTGTTGTAGTCGGGTCAGCGCCGATATTTTCAGTCTCAGCGGCGATACTTCCTTTAGCGATAAGAAAATATGTTATTACAGCGAAGGCATTATTAGTGAAGTGTGCCAAAATAGGTAGCCACAACGACTTGCTCCAGACAAAGAAATATCCGAGCATTATTCCCAAAAACAGTCGTGGCAAAAAACCGTAGAATTGAAAATGAAAAGTACTAAAAATAAATGCAGCAATAAATACCGCAACATGCACATTCTTAGTCCAATCTGTAAAAACTCGTTGAAAAATTCCCCGAAATAATAGTTCTTCTCCCACAGCTGGTATCAATGCTATCATAAAAATATTAAACAGCATTTGTCCAAAGCTATTTGCGGCGAGCAATTTTTCGGTCAGCACTTTAGCGGCTTCTTCTGAGTTTTTCATCCATATTTCTATGCCATGCAAGGAAGCAGGTAATGACATTTTAGCGTTAAACTCGGCAAGAAAATTAATGAATGGCAATGCGACAATCATTATTATCATGACAATAAAAAATGAGGCAATTTTTATTCCAGTCTTCATTTTCAAATATTCTAAACCTTGCTTATTGATAAGATAGGCAATTATAAAAGCCGGAACAATGAACAAAGATATCCCTTGTAATACTTGTAAATATTTGATAAAGTTTATATTAGCATCAGGCGAATTTAAATTGGCTACCTCTGAAAAAGGCATTCCAAAATACATCATACCTACGAGGAGACCGGCAAAAAACAAGCCAATAAAAGTTATCAATATAATTAACAACGAGAACAACAGCTTAACTACGGGATGCGAATGCGACAAAATACCATCTGACATAATTTATTTTCCTTTAAAAGTGTTTTTTTTTGTTTCTAATAATTCTTCTCCCGCATAAATAGCTATTTCTATTTCTAAGTCCTTCTCCTGCACTATATCTTTAGAAAGATTGACAAAAAATACTGCCTCCGTTAATTCTTGGTCTTTGACTATCAGCTGCTGATTGCCGGCGACCACAATATTACCAGAAGGAGAAATAAGCTTCAATGTTACCGAGATTTGATTATGTGTTTTATTTATTATTTTAATGTTATAAAGATTTCCTACAGTTCCGTCTTCTTGTTGAAAAGCAAGAGTTCCGGGAGTCCGTAGTATAGTTGTTTGTATATCCTTTCGTGTTGCAAGTAAGGTTATTAAAAAACTTAATAACAAGACCAATACCGTAGAGTATATAATAATTCGTGGCGTCATTTTAAAATTAGTTCCGTTTTCAATGTTATTTAACGAAGCGTATCTGATGAGTCCTTTGGGTTTGTTTTGTTTCAACATTATTTTGTTGCAGGCATCTATACAAGCCGAGCAATTAGTACATTCTAATTGAATACCATTTCGTATATCTACTCCTTGTTGACATACCTGCACACAGCTTTTACAATCAATACAATCTCCATCTTTGGAGTTATTGCCTCTGGGTTCGCCGCGTTTGAAATCATAACTCACTGCCATAGAATTTTTATCTAACAAAACGCCTTGCAAACGACCATACGGACATACTATCGTACATGTAAGTTCACGAAGCTTAGCAAAAACTAAATATATCACCGTGGAAAAGACAAATAAAACAACCACAGTAGTTTTACTGATGAGAAGTGTCCCATAAAATATAGACAATAATTTTTCTATGCCCATAAGATATGCAAACAACGTGAATCCCATTGAAAAAGCTATTATCCAGAATATCAAATGTTTGAGTGTCTTTTGAAAGATTTTTTTGAAAGTTAAATTCTCTGCATCAATTTTTCGTTGTTCTGCGGGCGAACCTTCTATCAAATATTCTATATTTCTAAACACGAGTTCCATAAATACGGACTGCGGACATGCCCATCCGCACCAAACCCGTCCATATATGGCTGTGAACAAGATAATAAAAATGAAAAACGAAATCATTGTAACAAACAATATATAAGAGTCTTGAGGCCAAAATATCTTGGAAAAGAGAATAAATTTTCTCTCTATGAAGTTCACTAAAAATAAAGGATTGCCGTTTACTTTTACATAAGGCACAATGTAAAATATCGTTATCAAGAAATAACCTAATAACATTCTGTAATTGTACAATTTACCTGCGGGACGCTTAGCATATATCCACACGCGTCTTCCTTGCTCGCTAACATAAGATATTTTGTCGCGAAAAGTTCTATTTTTTTCCTGTTCCATTATTTAATTGCTTATTAAAATTAGCTACTTTAACTTGTTCGGGCATCTCGTTAATTTCTTTTTCTATCATCTTAAAGACAGAACGTAAACGGCTGTTACACAAAAACATATTTCCTAAATAGACCGCCCATATAATACCAAATGCTATTGCTCTGTGCAAAAGTGTTTCAAACATACCCATAAAAGGGATAATAGAAAAAATAGAACACAAGACAAAAACTTCAGTGAAAATAAGTTTGTATTTTACGTACAGCTGTTGTCGTGCATTCACTATCTCCATCTCGCCTTTTGTAATTCCGTTAAACAGATTAAAACCGTTCCACGCATATCTGAATACTGGCGCTTCGAAGCCAATAGTATAATTCTTTTTGTGGACACAAATTATATGTGCGTTCTGCAATATGGTTGTCATCTTCTCAAAAAATAACATAGTATATTCGGTATGCTCGGCATAAGTGTTTATCAACTTGTTGTTTTGGTACGAAATAATATTCATTGTCATGTAGTTCTTGGTAAATATTTAT
This sequence comes from Draconibacterium orientale, assembly GCA_020719345.1. Lineage (GTDB taxonomy): Bacteria > Bacteroidota > Bacteroidia > Bacteroidales > DYQJ01 > DYQJ01. The sequence continues at coordinate 9,309 of DYQJ01000014.1, forward strand.
TGCAAATATAATAAAAATTATAAATTATGTTTTTTATTAATAAAAAAAAATTTATTTTTCGCAAAAAAATTTATTTTTGCAAAGTCTCCGTTCGGATTCAGCGGAACGGATTTATACGTAAAAATAATTTATAAATTTTAATACAGATTTAAAATCACAGCAATAATCAACATTCGGTCACCGATGTTTTGGCAGATGTCATTAATATTTTGAACGAGATAATTTTTGCTGTAGAATACAAACAATAATAAAAATATCAACATGGAAGATATTAAACAAAATATTTTTTTGGAACGCATAGCAATAGCACTTGAACGTATTGCCGACAAACTTGACACTTCGGGAATAGACTTAAAATCAACTGTCGCAGCTGATATAGAAATGTTAGCGCAAACCGAAGTGGAAACTACAGAAGAAGTAGCAGAAGTGAAAGAAGTAGTAGAAGTGGAAGAAGTAAGCAACGATATTACACCTATTCTCCAATTTCTTGCTGCAAGAAATATCAAGATAAAAAGCTATCAAACTATAGACGAAACCGATGAAATTCTTGATAATATAGCAATTTTTATAGGAAACAAATATTCTAAGATTAAAAAATTATATGACAATATAAGAAGAAATCTTAATACCGGCAACAGCTTTACTCTACACTTGAAAAGTGCCTCGCAAGAAGAAATAACAAGTATCTGTCAATTAGCAAATTATTTATATAAAATAGCTTTTTTATCTGAATATAAATATTTTAAATCGCCACAATTTGTTTTGAATGCTAAGCCCAACAGAGTACCGATGGCTATCAATTTTTTCACAGGAAGATGGTTGGAAAGATTTATTAAAAAAGAAATTATTAACAGTATCAATAAATTAAATCATCCAATTAAATTTGCGTATATTACAAATCCGCAAATCACTTTGCCTAACGGTGACGACTTTGAACTTGATATTTTATTCTCTATAGAAAATAAAATATTCTGGTTTGAAGCAAAGACCGGAGATTATCAAAATTATGTAGAAAAATACTCTAAAATGTCTCGTCTCTTTCAATTAGACAATAAACATGCTTACATGGTATTGACCGAAGCATCAGAGCAAGACTGCAGCGCATTGAAAAAACTTTTTGGAATGGAAGTAGTTAATATAGAAAAATTCTCCGAGATATTTAAGAACGCTATTTTGAGTTTTGAAAAATAATAATAAATTATTGATTAGTATAATATGGTAAAATTAAACCACATAGGCACATAGACTCATAGAAAAATTAAGATTTTATAAACAACCCATTACTTACAAAATAATAAGCAGATATTAATTACCTGCTTATTTTGAATGCCATGACAAGGACGTCGTCTAATTGCTCGTACTTTTCACCTTTTTTGTCTAAGTAGTTCATCCAGTTTTCAAATTCTTGTTCCATTATTTCTTTTTGTTTGTCCAATGGTTGTAAACAGATGTTGGTTATCAGGTCTTTAAAATTTTTAGCCGAGTATTTTCTGCCATCTTTTCCTCCGAATTGGTCGGTGTATCCATCCGAGAATAAATAACAGATGTCGTTATTAAAAATTTCTATCTCGTTGTTAGTAAATGGTTCGTCATGTCGGTATCCTATTCCTACGGGCATTCTATCTGCTTTGTATTGCAATAGTTGGTTTTGTCGTGTGAGATACAACGCATTATGAGCGCCGGCAAAGTGGAGAATCATATTTTGATAATCTACAACGCATAATGACATATCCATTCCGTCTTTAGCTTCGTTATCTTTTCCGGTTTGTCGCAAAGATTTCATAATTCCGGCTTTTAAATTGTCAAGTATTGCTCCGGCAGTTATTTTTTCTTCGTTGTTGTCCATTTTATTAATAATTTCGTTGAGAAAAGATACTCCGAGCATACTCATAAAAGCTCCCGGTACTCCATGTCCTGTGCAATCTACGGCAGTAACTATCAATTTGTCGTTCTTTTTTGTAGCCCAGTAGAAGTCACCACTGACTATATCGCGCGGGCGAAATAAGATAAAATAGTCATTTAAAATGCTATCCATATATTCTTTTGGTGGCAGGACAGCCGATTGTATTCGTTTTGCGTAAACAATGCTGTCCGTTATATGTTTATTTTGTTTTTCTATTTTGTCGTTTTTTTCTACGAGAGTGTCTCGGTTTTTACTTATTTCGTCTCGGTGGATTTCTATTTCTAATTTTTTTTGTTGCAAAATATCATTTTTGGCTAAAATTTCTAAGTTCTTTTCTTCGAGCATCTTATTAGCTTTTTGTTTGTTTCGGTAGTTAGAAAATATTACGATGGCGAGGATTATCATAAAAATAAATCCGCTAATAAAAAATATAGTCAGCATACGTTGTCGTTTTAGCTGTGCCTTCTGAATTTCGTCTTTTTGTTGTTGTTCTATCTCGTTTAGTTTCTGGACTTTATCAAATTCATATTGCATCGACAGTTTTGTCATCTCTTTTACATTGTCTTCGTCTTCAAGCGAGTCTTTAAGATGTTGGTATTTTTTATGAAAATCGTATGCTTTTTCATAATCTTTTAGTCCTTCGTAAACGGAGGCGAGATTTTTGTAACATTCTGATTTTATAAGTGGCGAGACAGACGTTGCGAGTCTAAGTGCTTTAAAATAATTAGCTTCGGCATTCCGGTATTCGTCTTTACTAAGATAATAAAATCCCATGCTGGAATATGCACTTGAAGTTCCCGCTTTATTTCCTAATTTGATAGATAATTTTATACTGTTTACCAAATACTTATAAGCCGAATCATATTGTTGACGATTAGTATATATTTTACCTATTATTTCTTCACAAATAGATAAATATCTTTCTTCGGTAATTTCCTCACAAATTTTACGTGCTTTGAGTATATATTCAAGTGTTTTTTGATATTTGATGCTGTCCGGTGTGATTTTATTTTTATCTTCTTCCTCTGTTAAATTATTTTCTTGTTTTTCATAGTACTCTTCCTCTTTATCAAAGTAGAAATTAGCAATGAATAGATATGACTCGGCTATACCAATTTTTATATCAAGTTCTTGATAAATTGCGAGTGCTTTTTCATGAAACCTGATAGCCGAGTCTTCTTCTTGTTTTGAATTTTTGTAGAGTAGCCCGATGGAGTTGTTTAGTGCGGCGAGTCCTTTTTTGTCCCCTATTTCTTCGCGGATTAGTTTGCTTTTTAAATATAGGTCTAATGCTCGTTTCCAATCACCTTTTTGGTCGTAAATATTTCCCATATTCCGAAAAGCTATTGCTACTCCTTGTTTGTTGTTCGCTATTTCAAAATTATCTAAGCTTATTTCATAATATTTCATTGCACTGTCTAATAGTCCTTTGTAATAATACGTTCCTCCAATATTTTTACCGGCATAACCTAATCCGTTGTAGAAATTAAGCTTTGTCGCAAGTGCGATGCTAATATCTCCCATATATATGGCTGTATCCGGCGCCATTTGTTTGACCGCCCAGATGAAATCATTAATGGCATTGACTTTATTAGTATCTTCCTGCATATTTATTAATGCGGTTACCGAACTATCTATATTTATAGTTTGCGTTTTTGCTGTTAGACAAATCAACAAACTATAAATCAATAAAATAACAATCTTTTTCATTTAATAGAAATTTATTTTAAAATAATAAGTATCTTAGTTTTATATTCTTTTTCGTTATAAAATTTTACGACATAAACTCCGGCACTATATTCAAAAGTGTTAATAACATATTCGTTCTGGTTGTTAGTTGAATATTCTACAATATTTTTACCAAAAATATCTTTTATTAGAATATTCGTATAAGCTCCAATGTTTGCACATTTAATAAAATCATACGAAGGATTAGGGTCTATTCTTATCTCCGTTCCCGAACTCTCGGTTACAGGTCCTACCGCTTTGCTTTGGCTTGTGTTTCCGTTTTTTAGTTCGGTACTATTTGCAACAGGAGTAACTTCGAAGCTGATATATTTTTTTATGTCGCTACTTGTTAATGTATAATTTTGTTGAGTAGCTCCGGTTATAGCAACTTTGTTATCTCCCAATTCCGAGTCTGCACGATACCATTGAAAAGTAGAGCTGTTTTCTGTGTCGTTATTAACATCAAAATAAGTGTAATTAGCCGTTAAAGTTTGCGAGTTTATCGGTTGTCCACTAATATATAGGTTTGTTGCTACAGGTGGCGAAGGTAATTTAGGCGTTTCTAATTTTTTAGTAGTAAAAATGTGATATTCACCGGCTTGCAGTAACAAAAGAGTATCTATATTAGTTATTTCATCTCCTGAGAAATAGTCGTACCAGGTGACTTGTTTTGTAAATTTGGGTTTATATTCTACTGCTTTTGTGTCAAAATTACCAATTACTACCACATCCATAGATGAATGCTCAATGATAATATGTTTTATCGCCGAGTTAGTATATAAGCTAAAAGTTTGTGAGTTAAAAGCTTCATTATTAGTTTTTAAATGTATCAGTTCGGAAAAAACATTGTACAATCTTTTGCGATTTTCGTTGTTATAATATTGCCAAAGAATAGGTTTGTCGCATACTCTACATGGCTCGTCTATTGTGATTTCGTATCCGAGTTCACCGAATTGCCAAATCATTTTAGGTCCGGGAATGGTAAAAAAGAATGCGGCGGCGAGTTCAATTCTTTTAAGTGCAGTTGCAGTATCTTTGATATTATAATTTTGATAAGTAGCCCCGTATTTTAAGTTCTTGAACATTAGCCGTTCTTCGTCGTGGCTTTCCATGTATCCCACGAGATTAGGAGTGTTCCATTCTCTTTTTTTGTAAGATATCCATGAGAAGTCGGAGTCTGCGTATCCCATAGTTGCCTCATTATAAGCATGATTAATATTTCCCCAGAGTAAGAAACCATATTCGGCAAGCACTTTTTCTTCCGAGTTATCTGTTAAATGTTCTAAAATGATATAAGCTTTATCATCTGCTTTCCATATAGTATCTGCGATGTCTTTCAATATTTTTATGCGTGAGGCATCGTAAGCCCAGCCGTCACCTATTGTATTTGTAAATCCCTTAGTGAAGTCGAAACGATAGCCATCAAATTTGTATTCTTGTATCCAATATTTGACTACTCGGCTGACGAATTTTTTTGTATATGGACTTTGGTGATTGAAATCATAACCCCACGAGTAAGAAGTGTTTGGCGAAGTGGCATTGTACCATGGATTGTCGGCAGATGTTTGTCCATATTGTCCTGCTTGAGGGTCAAAATACATTTGCACAAGCGGAGATTGTCCAAAGGAGTGATTTAGAACAATATCCAATATAACGGCGATATTATTTTTATGACAAATATCAATAAATTGTTTCAAGTCGTTTTTTGTGCCGTAATATTTATCTGCAGCAAAATAAAAAGATGGATTATATCCCCAGCTGCTATTTCCTTCAAACTCGGAGATAGGCATTAGCTCTATTGCATTGACGCCGAGATTTTTAAGATAGTTGATAGTATCTATCAGAGTAGAATAATTGTGTTTGCCAATAAAGTCGCGAATGTGCAACTCGTAAACAACGAGATTTTGTGCTTCTGCTTTTTGAAAATTTGTCGTAGTCCACTGATAATCAGTTTGCGCAGTTTGAAAGACTGATAAAATACCTGTAGCTTTTCCTGTCGGATATTTAATCAAATTCGGATATGTTTGATTATCAATGAAAGAGTCGTTCCATGGGTCTAATATTTTGTCGGTATATGCATCTGCCACATAAATTTGTCCATCAATTATATATTGAAAGGCATATTCTTTTTGTGGTTCTAAGTTATTGATAGTTAGCCAGAATGTTTTTCCATCAGGTGTTTTGTACATTTGATTGGCTTCTGATAATTTCCAATCCGAAAAGCTGCCGTTTACAAAAATAAAATCTTTCTTAGGCGCATACAAAACCAGCGTAACTGTGTTGTTATCAATATAATTAATGCCTTCTATCAAATTAATATTAGGTAATTCAGCTATTTGCGTTTCAGTTCGGACAAAGAAGCTGCAAGTTTTTTCTACATTTGTAGTTCCATCTGTTGCAGTTATTTTTAACAAATTTGTTCCTTGCTTAGTAGCCGTAAAATTAGTTGTTATTTTGTTTGTGTTTTCGGTTTTAATTAGTTCATCGTTCAGATATACAGACATTTGCGTAGCAAAGAGCGCCACTGCATTGACCGATAAAGTAGCGTTTTGCGAATATATCTTAGTCGTGTCGGGTTCGCTAATTGAAATTCCTTGTGCGTCAGCATATACGTCAATAAAAATATCCGTTCCATCGGTGTTTTTAGCAACTTTTGTTCCGTCTTCATTTCTAAAAACAAAAGCCATTTTTAAAATAGTTTCCGTTTGCGGCGCCGCATAATAGTTCATAATAGATGGCGAGAGTTCTAATTTATAAGTGTTTGCTGTCAGTCGTGTGAGTTTCGTTTGGTCGGTGTTTTGTCCCCAATTAGTTTTTACATATTTCCAGTCGCTACCCGATGTGCTTGCTGTTGTTATTACTCCTGTATGTGCGTATATATCACCTGCATAATCTTTTAAAGCGGCGTTTCCGAGCGAGGCATCAAAAAAGATAGTCACCGACTTTTGCGGCTCAGGATAATTAGGCGTAGTTGTAACTAATTGTGCTTTAATGAAAGCACAAAATGTTAAAGAAAAAATGACCGTTAAAAACAATTTCTTTGTCATGATAAAAAATTTAAAGTTAGAAATAAAAGTTCAGTATTAAGATAATTTATAAGTCCTTAATATATTGTATTTTCGCGAATTAGTATTGTTAAGACTCTCAAAGAGATGAAATTGAGTTACTTCAATGGTTTGATTCATCGCATAAAGGTCAGATTCTAAAACTTTTTTTAAAGTATTTATATCTGTTAATGTTCGTATGCGGGACAAAGTAATATGCGGAACAAAAGTTAGCCATTGTGCGTCATTAATTTCAAGTACTCTAAAAATAGGTTTCATCAGTGCGTAAACAAATCTATGCAAAGCATATAGTTAGGACGATTTATCTGTACCTATCCATAAAACTTTAGGGTTTTTGTAGTCTTCAAATATCCCTAATCTATTTATATTGATATTAAATTTTTTAATATCAAAAGCAGCATCTTGCAGTGGCTCGTCTATGATGTCAAAAATAGCCGAATTTGTTTGTCCGATGAATAATAGAGTGATATGAAAATCCTCTTCATGTGTCCAAGCAAATTTATCTGTTTCAAAATGTCTTCTTATTTCGCTTATTTTCAGCAAATTAAATTCGTTGAGGTTTATTTTTACCCCTAAAAATAATCTATTAGTTATATGTGTGTCCATAAAAATTATTTTTTAACATAACAAAAATAATAAAAAAAAGCAATTTAAAAATAAATATTTGAAAATAAATATAATATATGTTAAAAGTATTACAACATAAAAAATATTTGTTTATATTTGCCTTAAAAAAAAGCGGTAGTTTTATGAGTAGGAAGTTTATTTTATTTTTGGCTTTTGTTATGGCAGGTACGATGCTTTTGCTGGTCATTGTGCAGTCAAAGTGGATATTGAATGCAGTAGAAGAGAATGAATATCAATTTAATAACAACGTAAATAAGTCTCTTAATCTGGTTGTTCAAAAGTTGGAGGAGCGTGAGGTTGTGATGCACATCACCAACGAGGTAGTATCTTTTTCTATAGATACCACAGAGTCCAATATTTTATCTTCGCACAATATTACGTTGGTAGACAGTTTTTTAACACAGAATTCATCTAATTTTTATATACTTTCAAACGATACTATCATAAATGTTAATAAGAGCAATTTTAAAACCGATGACTCTATTAGTTCGGCTTATCAACAGGAACAGCTAAAAAATGATATAGTAAATAAGATAGCCAATAAAACCTTCTTCGTAGAAAATCTTGTCAATCGGCTGATTCGGAAAAAAATCAACATAGAAGCCCGCTTAGATGCCAATGTCTTAAAAACAACAATAGATTTATCTTTAAGAGAATGCGGGATAAAACTGCCTTATGAATTTGCCATTCAAAAAAGCGATGGACAATATTATTTGCAGACCGAAAATTTTAACCCGAAAATAAATCAAGATTTTTATACTATCTCATTGTATCCTAACGACATACTCTCACCGGCGAACACCCTGATTTTATATTTTCCCAATGAGAGAAAAACCATGCTGATGACTCTTCCTCGCATGACTTTTATTTCCGTCTTTTTAACATTAATAATAATAACTATTTTTTTGGTTACAATTTTAACTATTTACAAACAAAAACAGCTCTCCGACATGAAGACCGATTTTGTCAATAATATGACTCACGAGTTGAAGACTCCTATTTCTACTATTTCTCTTGCCTCGCAAATGTTAAAAGATAAATCTATTCCTGCTTCGTCAAAAGATTTTGATTTTATCTCCAAGATAATAGAAGACGAGAGCAAACGGCTTGGTTTTCAAGTAGAAAAAGTGCTTCAGATGGCGATAATAGAAAAAGGTTATATCATGCTCAAAAAAATAGAAATAGATATTCATGAGTTGATACAAAATATTATAACTAATTTCTCACTGAAATTGGAGAACGTCAACGGGAAGATGATATTAGAATTCAGTGCCTCCTCGCCATTCATTTTTGCTGACGAAGTGCATATAACTAATGTGATTTTCAATCTGTTAGACAATGCTCTCAAATATAACAGTTCCGAAAATCCCACAATAACAGTAACTACCGAAGATATAAAAAACGGAATCAAAATATCTATTAAAGATAACGGAATCGGTATCAGTAGAGAGAATATCAAACGAATTTATGACAAGTTTTATCGCGTATCTACGGGGAACCGTCATGATGTTAAAGGTTTTGGACTTGGACTGAGCTATGTCAAAAAAATTATTGACCAGCATAAAGCCGACATCAAGGTTACGAGTGAGCTAAATAAAGGGACGACTTTTTATTTATTGTTTTATAATAATACAAAATAACATAAACTTTAACACAATCTTTTTAAAATTTAAGGAAATGGAAATGGAAAAGACAAAGATCTTAGTTGCGGAAGACGATATCAATTTAGGTTCGCTAATTAAACAATATCTACAAGCAAAAAATTACGAAGTAGATTTGTACTCGGATGGAGAAAAAGCTTTTAACGGCTTTATAAAAAATAATTACGCTTTGTGTATCCTCGACGTGATGATGCCAAAAAAAGATGGCTTCGCTGTGGCGACGGAAATGAAAAAAATTAATGCGGAAATCCCTATCATCTTTTTGACTGCAAAAAGTTTAAAAGAAGATGTTATATATGGCTTCAAAGTTGGCGCCGACGACTACATTACTAAGCCCTTCAACATGGACGAAGTATTGTTTCGTATAGAAGCAATTATTCGTAGAGCCGGCGGAGTGATAGAAAATGATGCAAACAATCAGATTTTTATTCTCGGCAATATTACTTATGATGTCAATAAACAAGTTCTCTCTTGTCAAAATCAAAAGACCAAACTCACTACCAAAGAATCCGAACTCTTAAAACTTCTTTGTAATAACAAGAACAAGATATTGGAGCGCAATTTCGCACTAAATGCTATATGGGAAGACGACAACTATTTCAATGCCCGAAGCATGGACGTGTATATCACAAAGCTAAGAAAACTCTTGAAGATGGATCCGACAGTCCAAATAATTAACGTTCACGGAAAAGGATACAAGCTGATAACCAACGCCGAAGAAGTGTAATTTATACTATAAATGGCAACTTTGCCAAAGTTGAAAACTTTGGCAAAGTTGTAATTATACTATAAATGGCAAGTTGTAATTATAAAACCTCAAATATTAATCATTGCACTAATATCTATCAGTTCCATGTCGTGTTCTAAGAAGGTAGCAAATTGTATGCCCATCGGAACTCTGCTATTATCAAATTGATTAACAATAGATAACGTAGGGAATCCTAAAAATGTCCATGGCAGATTCATTAGTGGACTGCCTGTAGAGTTCTCTCGTAGAGGCGGATATGTGAGAGTCGCAGGCATGCACCAAAGCGCTATTTGATTGTCGGTTTGAAATTTTGTTACTTCTTCTAATAACTCAATTTTATACTTTTTTATTAATTCCACTTCGGTAGCACTAATTTTATGACCTTTTTCTATCAGTTCCGCAGTATTTGAGCTGTATAAGTTTTTATATCGAGGATATAAATCTTTATGAGATTCGTAAATTTCGTAAGCACTTAGTTTATAGTGCATTTCATTAATCTCGCTAATATTATCAAATATTTTTACTTCTCTAATTTCTACGTTTTTAGTTTTTAAGTGTTCTATATAAAAGTTAAAATTCTTAATAATTTCTTTTTCTGGTTGCTCGGCATATTTGCAGGTAGGAATTGCGATATTGATTTTTTCAGAGTATTTGATTTTAGATATTAGCGTTTTTTCAAATAAAATAGTTGCCAAATATTTCATGTCTTCTAATGTTTGTGCAAAAAAACCTACATGGTCAAAAGATTTTGCAAACGGAAAAACTCCTTTCGTAGATATTTTGTTGAAAGATGGTTTAAAACCGATGACATTACAATATGCTGCCGGACGAATGACCGAGCCAATTGTTTGTGTACCAAGAGCAAAACAGCAGAAGTTAGCTGCTACCGCTGCCGCACTGCCACTACTTGAACCACCTGGTGAGAGATCTAAGTTATTAGGGAAGTCATGCGAATTACGAGTTGGGGCAGGTTTAGAAAAAGCAAATTCAGTGGTATGTGTTTTGCCTACTATAATGCACCCCAATTTTTTAAGTTCGGTAACTATCTCGGACTCTTTGTCTTGCAATTCAGCAGGTGGAAGCTGTGAGCCGCAACGCATGATATAATTATCTACATTAAAAATATCTTTCACTGCGATAGGCACACAAAATAGCGGTGGACGATTTAGTGAGTCCGGATATTTTTCGTACATTTGTTCTATCTGCCAGATAAAATATGGTTTATTTAACGTATCTTCTACAAATGCCAAAATCTCTTTATCTCGTTGCATGACAAAGTCATAGAATTCGGAGAAAAATTTTATACAAAGTTGTTTATTTACAGTTATCTCGCGTAAATTTTTTAAAGTTATATTTTGAAGCATATTTTATTTATTTATTAATTCATTCTTTTATTAAAATAATGTTTGATATTTATGGTCGCGTAGTTTAAATATTTGCGGTTTAGTTTTTTCAATAATTTCTACATGATTTATTTTTTTCAAGAGCGAAGATAATTTTTGTGAAGTTATCTGTAAATTTAAAATCTTTATTATTTGTCGGACAGTTAATGGTCTGATTCTCAGTGCGAACAAGATTTGTGTTTCTAATGTGTCAAGAGTATCATTTAATTTGTGTAGATAAATTAAGTTTTGATTTTCAGTTTGTTGAATTTTATTGCCGTAAAAATCTACCGGTATCGCTCCAGCTTTAATCAATAAATTATTAGCCGAGTCTTCTGTTTCATCGGGTTTTCGTATAAAAATGGTTCGTTCTTTTTTTAATCCGTTTACTGCTCCCTGCCATGTTCCTCCGCTGTCGCTTGTTTGTGCTATAAAAATTTCTTCGGCGAGTCCATAGATAATAATATTTCTGGCTATAGCGAGTCCGTTTTTCCATGATGCGTAGGGATTAAAAACGCTTAGTATCAAAATATTTCCATTTTCTAATTCGGCGAGATATTTTTTATGCGGGAGTTCAAATGTCATTATGCCTTGCGGTAACACAATAATACTCTGTGCATTGTAAAAAATGGCACTATCTAATGCTTGTTTGTCAGTTCCCTTTGCAAATCCACTAACAATTGTTTTTTGCTCTTCGGCTGCTCGCTTTGCTATATTGTCGGTAAATTTCAGTGCTTGGTCGTTTGCGTTTCTTGAGCCGACTATCGCTACTGCTTTTTTTTGCAATATCTGTTTATTCCCTTTTATGTACAAAAGTGGCGGCGCTTTTTTTTTAAGATTTTTTTTTAGTTGTTTGGAATAATTAGCCGAGTTAATAGGTATAAGTTCATAACCTTGTGCCATAAGTTGGTCGGCGAGCCAAAAATTGTTTTCTATATTATTTCTTGCGTTTACGAGGTCAATTATTTGTGAGTCAGCGAGTTTGTATTCGTTTTTCCAGTCAATTTCTCGTAGATTAAAAAAGTCAGCCCAATTAGATTTGTCTATGTGAAAGACTTTGATTATGAGGTCATTAATTTTTTCATATCCCCATTTTTCAAGATGAGCAATAGTTATCCAATGTGCTGTATCTATCATGTTATCCAATGACTGTTTAATAAGAATTATAATTTAGTTATATCTCCCATATCTTTCCATGCGGTTTCGTCAAGGAAGGCGCTAATTTTATGATTCTTAGCCAGACGCAGATATAAATCTATAACGGAGAATTTACCTGTTTCATTTATCAGTTCAAATATTTTATTACTAATAATATGTATTCCCATAAAAGAAAAAGGTTTAAGTTGTGCGTCAGTGTTTATACCTATTTTTCGTTCATTAGTTTTCGTATTTTGCCATGCACAAAGATAGTTGTTATCATCAAACAATAAGTTTCTGTCTGCCGGTCTCTTGTTTACGGCGAGTGTTGCAAGTGCGTTATTATTAAGATGTTCCTCAAAAAAGCTGTTCAGATTGATGTCTGATATTATGTCCACATTATATATTAAAATATTTTTTGTGGATTTTAGCATATCAGCTGCTTTGAGTAAAGCTCCTCCGGTGTCTAATAGTTGTTGTGTTTCGTCCGAGAATAATACTTCTATGCCAAAAGAGTTTTTGCTTCTCACATATTCTATAATCATTTCTGCAAAATGATGCACATTAATAACGATTCTATTGATTCCGCTTTCTTTAATCTTCGTAATAGCTGTTTCTAATAGCGTTTGTCCATTTATTTCTACCAGCGCTTTTGGTCGGTATAAAGTAATGGGTTGCAGCCGCGTTCCGAGTCCGGCTGCAAGTATCATCGCTGTCATATTATTTCTTTTTTAGATATAATGTTTCATCTATGTCCGAGAAGTCATCTTCCATCTCTATCATATTAAATTCCAACTCTATGAGTTTAGAGAACCGTAATCCTGTCTCCATTGCATCTTCATCTTCTTTGCGATAAAACCACTTTATTTTGATATTACTACGTTCCGAGATTTTTTCTAACATGTATAATATCTTAGTAAAAATTCGGAGACTTGTTGTATTGTAGTACTCTAATCTAAACTCTACTACGGCAAAAGAATTAGGATTTTTAGCGTAATCTTCAAACCATTTAATAATAGGTTCGTAGAAGATGTACGGGTCTTCCGGATAGCTTCGTCCCGTGAACTTAAATACCGATTTTTCTATGTCCAAAATTACCTCAGGGGTATCTAATGTACTTTTTATTGCTAATGTTTTCACCAGTTGTGTCTTTTTTTGTATGAATATTTGTAAAGAGTAAAAAGAATAATTTTCGTCTACAGGAAAGAATTCATATACAAATGGTTGCTTGCTGTTCATTCGCATGTCTATCAGCCCGAGTCCCGACCTTTGTGTGTCATCTTTTTTAAATTCTTTCAATAAATTTGTATAATGCTCGTACAGTGCCTCGTATTCTAAGTGATTGATGGTATCAATTTTAGTTTTGAGTTCGTCTACTTTCTCATTTAAGATATAATTTCCGGTATTGATAGCAAAACTTTTTTCAGTTTCGGAGATGAAAAAAATTCCGTAGTGTCCGGAGACATCATTAAACGTATAATCATCGGCATATTTTAAGATGTTCTGCAACATCTCTAACATTATTTTATAAACTTTTCTAAGCATTATAACTGTTCCCTTCATCTGCCGTTCTATGATAGTCAGAAGGTTAATCAGATTTTCTTGATTAAAAATTCCGGTAAAATTCAACAAGATATTGTACTCGTTCAACATCTTGTGTAAATTTTTAATGTTTATCATTATGTTGTTTGAGGATTCGGTATTAACAAAGTCCTCGTCAAAAGGTATTTCTGTATGTAAGTAAAAGAACGAAAATTGGTCCGAGTATGGTTCAAAGTCGTAAATCAGCTGTTTACCCGACTTACGCGCTATCTCTATGAGTCCCAAACCGGCTCCTCCCTTAGCAGAGACATTCCTTGTGTTGAGGATTTCACGATAATATTCTTTTAGTTCAGCTGCGTTCAAACTGTTTATTTTATCTAACAGTCCTTGCAAATGTTCAATATTTTCCTGCTTAATCAAATTACCGGTGGTAATATAATAGCTCTCTTTTTTCCTTTGTATAACAAACAGCCCCGGTTCGTTGATGCTCTCGCTTAGCGTCTCCTGATGTCGCGTGATATTTTGCAAGCCCTCGACCATGATAAAATATACCCGTTTGCGAATTTTAACCTTCTCTTTGGTATCTTTCAAATTAGATTCTGCAAGGGAAAGGATATTGTCTGTTGTCGCGGTATTGAAACTACCCCGATAGGTATATTCTAAGTTATCTTGTTGCATGTTTTTGAACAAGTTAAAAGCTAATCCAACACTTTTATTTTCTCCCGTTTGTTCCATTTAATATTATATTTTGGCGTTCTTAAAATTACTTACTTTGTATATTCTTTAGAAAATTTTTTAAAGATAAAAATTTTTTTTAAATAAAAAAATACAATTATAAAAAAAATATATTTCTTAAAAAAAAATTATTTATTTTTATGCAAAAATACAACCAAAATATATAAGTAAAATACTTTTTTATATGAAAGATACTACCCGTTATTTTAATAGAGAGCTTAGCTGGCTCACTTTTAATTACAGAGTCTTACAAGAAGCTAAGGACAGTGGACTACCACTTTATGAGCGAATAAAATTCTTAGCAATTTATTCCTCTAACTTAGATGAATTTTATAAAGTCCGAGTAGCTAACTACCGCAGCTTAGTCGTGATTCCAAAAGAGAACCGCAGTCATCTGTACTATGACCCGGAAGAAGTTTTGAGTATGATAAATGAAGAAGTAAAAATTCAGCGCGAAGAATATCAAAATCTTTTTGTAGAAGAAATCATACAGGAACTTAAAAATAATAATATTATTTTATATCAAGGAGAAGAGCTGCATCCGGAACAAATAAATTTTATCAATGCCTATTTTATGAACGAAGTGTTTCCGTATCTGGAGCCAATGTTATTAGTAAAAGATGCCGTTCTGTCGTTTTTGCAAGATAATGTTATATATCTCTCCATTCGTTTATATAAAAAGAAAGCGAGAAGTCAGCTTGCCAACACAGAAAAACCTAACTACGCTATAATAAAAATTCCGAGCTCACAAGTGCCACGTTTCTTAGAACTGCCTAAGGTAGACAGCAATTATACGATAATTTTCTTAGATGACATTATACGTTTGAATTTACAAAATATTTTTCCCGGATATATTGTTGACTCCAGCTATTGTATTAAGCTCTCGCGAGATGCCGACTTCAACATAGAAGATGAGTTCACCGGTAATTTGATAGAAAAAATAACCAAAAGCATATCTAAACGAAAAACCGGTGTGCCTTCACGATTCTTATTTGATAAAAATATGCCATTTGATATGTTACAAGTATTAAAACAGGTCTTTCGCTTATCTTCTAAAGATTTTTTCCCGGATTCTAAATATCACAATTTTAGTGATTTATTTAGTTTACCGAATCCGTTGTCTCCAAAATTGGAAGCGGTAAAAGATACGCAAGTTCCAAATAAGATATTAGAAAATTATACTTCCATACTTGATGCCATAGAAGAGAATGACGTATTATTACATTTTCCGTATAACTCGTATAATTATGTTTTACGTTTTCTCAACGAAGCAGCCCTTGACCCTAAGGTAGAAGAAATTAAAATCACACAGTACCGAGTGGCACAAGACTCGGCGGTGGTGCGCTCTTTAATCAATGCTGCAATGAACGGCAAAAAAGTGACAGTCTTTGTAGAAGTAAAAGCACGTTTTGACGAAGCCGCAAATATACGATTTGCCAATCTTATGCAAAAATCAGGAATAAATGTGATAGTCAGTTTGCCAGGATTAAAAGTACATGCCAAAGTAGCATTGGTAATTCGGAAGATATCTAATAAGACAAACAACCGACGAAGCTTTGCTTTCATAAGTACAGGAAATTTTAATGAAAAAACTGCAACCTTATACACAGATGATGGTCTCTTTACATCAAACGAAGAAATAATTGAAGATTTGAAAAAATTGTTCTTATATTTAGAGCATCCTTACGAGCAGCTAAAATTTAAACATCTGTTAGTGCCAAAATTCAACTTCTTAGAAGAGTTTTTTGGACGCATCGACAGAGAAATAAATAATGTGAGAAATGGCGGACAAGGTTATTTACTTTTTAAGATGAACGGATTAGAAGAAAAAGCTATTATAGATAAACTCTACGAAGCAAGTGAAAATGGTGTGCAGATAGATTTGATTGTTCGGGGAATATGTTGCTTGATACCCGGAAAAGAATTTAGCAGTAATATCAGAGTAACCAGAATAGTAGATAAGTTCTTAGAACATTCAAGGGTTTACGTCTTTTATAATAACGGTGCAAAAGAGACGTTCATAGCGTCAGCCGATTTGATGAACCGCAATTTGCACAGACGAATAGAGATAGCAGTCCCTATTTATGCCGAACATCAGAAAAAAAGAGTATGGGATATTTTAAATATCTTACTTGCCGACAACAAAAAGGCGTGCTTTATTGACCAAGAGATGACCAACGTAAGAAAAACTCCACAAAATGGAGAACGTAACATCAGAGCGCAAGATGAAATATTTGAATATCTTAAATTTTTAATCTCTCAATAACGTAAGATTAAAAATATTTGGTAGCGTATAAAAATAGTGACCAAAATTCAAATTTACTGATTTT
>DYQJ01000394.1 GCA_020719345.1 Draconibacterium orientale
AGCAGATACTATTACTGTATATTTCATAGCATCGTGTTGTTCCAATGTTTGTAGGATACTCGCAACGGTTGAGCCCTTTTGTCCTATTGCCACATATATGCAATAGACAGGGTCTCCTTTTTCGTAATTTTCTTTTTGATTTAATATTGCATCTACTGCTATAGATGTTTTTCCTGTTTGTCTATCACCAATAATTAATTCTCTTTGTCCTCGTCCTATCGGAATCATTGCGTCTATTGCTTTTATTCCTGTTTGTAGTGGATTTTTTACAGGTTGGCGGAATAATACTCCGGGTGCTTTTCTTTCTATCGGCATTAGATATTTTTGCCCGCCTATTTCACCTTTCCCGTCTATTGGCTCTCCAATAGTATTAATTACTCTACCTATCATTTGTTCGGATACATCAATTGATAGGATTTTTTTGGTTCTTTTAACTATATCTCCTTCTTTTATTCCTTCGGATTGCCCTAAAAGAACGGCACCTATATTATCTTCTTCAAGATTAAGAGTAACAGCTTTTACGCCATTTGGGAACTCTATTATTTCATTGGCAAATGCGTTATTAAGCCCGTATATTCGGGCAATACCATCACCAACTTGGATAACCGTGCCTATTTCTTCTACTTCGCTTTGTAGATTGGCATCTTTTATTTGTTTTAAAAGAATATCAGAGATTTCAGAAGCTTTAATTTGTGCCATATTTAGATATTAATTTTTAAAAATTTAGACAAAAATACGATTTGCAAATATAATTTTTTTTTATATATCTAAATAAAAATTTTTAATTTGAGCTTATTCCACTATTGTTACATCACCTGTTATGTATTTTTCTGTATTGCTAATAATATCTTTGTAGGTAATAATGTAATAGTAAGTAGAATCAATCATTTTTTTATCTTTTCTTTTGCCATCCCATACTATGCTTGTATTGTTATATCCTGTTGCTTTGTAAATTAATTGTCCGTTTCTATTGTGTATTTCCACTCTATTTTCGGGATAAAATTCTATATTTTCTATCCACCAAGTTTCGTTTTGTCCATCTCCATTTGGTGTAAATAGATTATAAACTTTTATTGGTCTAATGACTTTGATTTTGGAATAAACATAGGTAGTTTGGCAGCCATTATCATCTATTACATATAGAGAATAGTCGGTGTTTTCTGATGGTGTGTCAGTTATAGATGCTGTTTTATTATTATTATTCCAAAAATAACTATATGGCTTAGTGCCTCCTTCTACTTGTGCTGCAATCGTAATACTTTTGCCAAATTCTATAGTTGCATTTTCGGGGAATATGCTTAAATTTAGTTCTGCGGGCTGGTAAATTACAGTATCCAAAATATCGCAAGTAGCACCATTAGAGATAGTTACCGCATAATTATCTGCTTTCAAATCGCTAATTGTTAATTTATTTACTTCGCCGTTGCTCCAATTATAACTATATCCTGTGCTATTTGTTTTCAAAGTTATTTTGCCATCGCTTAGTCCGTAGCAGCTCACACTATCTACTTTATCAAATGATACATCTAATGGTGGTGGCTCTGTGATAATTGCTTCAAAAGTATTTTTGCAGTCG
>DYQJ01000015.1 GCA_020719345.1 Draconibacterium orientale
TATTGTGCAAAGTAAAACATTTTTTCTTTTATAAAAAATGATTTTTAACAGATTTTAATAAATAACAAAGACATCTTTACTAAAAAGTTTCTTTATTTTATCTTGCTGGGACTTTAAATTATTGGATTGCAGATTAACGTATTTCAATGTTTTTATCTCGGCGACAGAAATTGGCAGGTCACTTAGCTTGTTGCTCATCAAATTGAGTTGTCTTAGTTTTTGTAAGCTACCAAAACTTTCCGGCAAACACGTGATGTCGTTTTCTGCGAGATTTAAAAATTGCAAGTTTTTTAGTTGACTTATTTCTTCCGGCAGATTTAACATTCTATTTTGTTGGGCATTTAACTCTTGTAAGTTGCTAAGTCCACCTATCTCTTTTGGCAGACTATTTATCTGATTATGAATAATATCTAATTTTTGTAAGCTGACTAAGCTGCAATAGCAAATCGGTATTTCGGTCAGCGAATTGTAAGAGAGCTCCAGAACTTTTATCTTATCCAAATTACAAATAATCTGCGGCGCGATGTTGAACTTATTATTAGATAAATTTAAGTTTGTTAAAAAATTAAGCTTAGCGAAGTTATCGGGAAGCGAAGAAATTTCGTTATGCGAAACATTTATGTTATAAACATTATTCAAATTACCTATGCTTGCCGGCAAATCTATCAATTTATTGTTAGAGACGTCAATAATTTGTAGTCCATGCATTTTATGTATGTTGGCAGGAATTTTTTTTAGCTCGTTTTGTGAAACATCTAAGTACGGCAGATTGACAAGATTGACAAAGCTGCTTGGCAGTTTGCTCAGCGAATTTTTATGCATGTCACAAATCATAAGATTTTTTAATTTCCCTATCGGTGTAGGTAGTTTAACTATTTTATTATTAGATAAATCCAAACTTTGCAGATGCACTAATTTTCCTATTTCGTTGGGGATATCTTCTATTTTGTTGCCCCAGGCATGTAAGTTGTTGAGTTTTTTTAGCAGTCCTATTTCGGTGGGTAATTCAGTAAGCTGATTATCACTAACATTAAGATTTTCAAGAGATATAAGAGTTGCTATAGAAAGTGGAATCTTCTGCAATTGATTACTCTCCAAGTCTAATAAAATCAGATGTGTTAATTGTCCGATGGCATCGGGTAAAACTTTTATCTCGTTATTTCCTAAGACGATATATTGTAAATTGCGTAAATTTTGTATTTCGGCAGGAATTTCGGAGATTTTATTTTGCCAGAGGTCTAAAACTTGTAGATTCATAAGTTCAAAAACAGAGATTGGAATCTCGGTCAGCTCTTGATTTTGTAGAACTAATTTATAGACTCTCGACGGGGTGACAAGTGCTTCTTCTAAGGAGTTGTACTCTTTCACATCGGGTAGGTAGTCTTCATGTAGTAATCCCTTCTCGTTTTTGTATTTATCTAAAAGATTGCCATTTGTGTCGAAGAGATAGTCATCCTGCGCTAATATATTTGTGGTAAACAGCACACAAAAAGCAAGACATATAAACAGTATTTTTCTCATATATAAGTTATTAAGTTTTAAAATAAATTATCTCAAATAAATTTAAAGTATGCAAAAAGAATTATCTTTTTGAATTAACAGATGCAAAAATAAAAAAAAAATATACTTTAATACATAATATGAAAGAAAAATTTTAATAGATTCTTTTTATACATCTAAATCCCACCGCATAAAAGAAAAGATTTGGTGGTAAATAGTTTCGGTAAGTATTAGTAATATTTTTTTCAAAAGCATAGGTATTGCCGCCTCTGACATTTTTATCGGGACTTGAAGCGTCATCAAGATTAAATTCGGGATAAATAAAATAATAATATTCAATAAAATTGTCGTCGCACCACTCGGAGGCGTTTCCGGACATGTCATAGAGACCGAGTTCGTTAGATTGTTTTCTGCCTACTTCTTGTAAATTGCCGTTAGAATTATTTTTATAAAAAGCCACGCTATCCGAATAATTACTTCCGCTATACGTGTAATTTTTAGAATAAATACCGCCTCGGGCTGCATATTCCCACTCGCTCTCCGTAGGTAAATCTTTTTTTGCCCAACGCGCATAACCTTTGGCGCCATGCCACGAAACATTAATAACCGGATAGTTTTCATATCCTTCTACGGGACGGTACCAGTTGTTTATAAATTCTATCCTACTTTTCCCCTCTAATTTTATCCATATCCCAATAGAATCCGAATAGCGGTTGTCATTTAAAAAGGTGCAGTATTCAAAATTTGTGACCTCGTATCTATCTATAAAAAAAGATTTTATTGTGACCTCTCGAATAGGACGTTCTTTTTCTTCCTCATTCTCATTTCCTTGCCAAAATTTCCCTCCCTGCACGTATATCATCGTGTTACGCGGTCTCAAGTGCGCACGACAACTGTTTATCAAATCATTAGCATTTTTGTCCGTATAATTAATTGCTAATATTTTATTTAATGTCTCTATCGCCGAGTTATAATCTTCTTCTATAACAAATGCCTCTGCTTTTTCTTGGTATGATATACAAGCTTCGCATCGGTATATGTACTCAGCAAATTCATTTACTTTATCAGGAAACTCTAATTTTAAGATTTTAAAGAGCTTTATTGACTTCTCATATTC
Source organism: Draconibacterium orientale (assembly GCA_020719345.1). Taxonomy (GTDB): domain Bacteria; phylum Bacteroidota; class Bacteroidia; order Bacteroidales; family DYQJ01; genus DYQJ01. The sequence continues at coordinate 2,618 of DYQJ01000015.1, forward strand.
ACCTCGTGCAAACGACTTTGTTGCCTCCTCTATCTTTTCATTTGTTGTTGTTTGTGCCAACGAATATCTTACTATAAAAGTAATTATCAATAGAAAAAAAGTTGCTTTCATAATACTTATTGTATATCAAAATTGACTTCAAAGTTAGAAAAAAAAATGATATACAAAAAGAAAATAAAGAAAAAAAATAATAAGCAATTTTACTTATTAATAGAAATTATTTCTTTTGGTGTGGTAGTAAAATAAAATACACGCCGAAGCGTGTATCATTTAGGGTAACAGTATTTAAACGTCATTTTTTCGCAAAGAATAAAACGTTTTATAAATTAATCAATAACCAATTCCTTATTTAGTTTTTGTGAGTAGAAATCAACAATTATATCTATAAATTCTTGATGGAGATATAAAAAAGTTCTACTAATTATTTCTCTATCAATATTTTTATAAAAAGCTTCGGCAATGCTTCCGGCAATAGCAGCTTGCGTATCTGCATCTCCTCCAAGCGAGACCGCCAGACGAATAGCCGAGATAAAATCGGTAGAATCTAAGAAAGCAATAATTGCCTCAGGTACGGATTCTTGTGAGCTGACATGACCTTTATATGTAGGGCGGATAGATTCTATCGTCCTATTCAAGTCATAATTAAATTCTTTAGCGATAGTCTCTCTAATTTCCTCTTTAGAAAAACCTTTTCTACTCATGAAGATAGCCAGCGCCACTGCTTGCGCTCCTTTTATTCCTTCGGGATGATTGTGTGTGCATTCGGCACTTTTTTTGGCTTCCGCAAGAACAGTCGTCTTGTCGTTAAACGCATATCCGATGGGACTTACTCGCATTGCCGCACCGTTGCCATAACTATTATATGGTATCATGCTTGCCGATTCTAACCACTTAAAGAATCTACGCCCATATCCTGCATTCGGATAATGTCTTGCATACCGATAATAGTTTAAATCATACTCTTCGGTGTACAAAATAGATTTGGCGGTTGCAATGGTTAAAACAGTGTCATCTGTGAAAGATGAATAAGTTGTAAATAAATCAAAATCTATTTCTTTGGTACCGCTTCGTCTGCCGCTATAGCTGGAACCTATTACATCTCCTATTATTGCTCCTAACATAGTTAAAATATTTTATTGTTTAAATTATGTAAAATTATTTATATCTTTAATTTATTCGACCATTCGGTTTCTGATTTTTTCTACTTTTTGAATTATTTTATTTAGATTAGCTTCGCTAATAACAATATTAGTTGTGCTGTTAATATATGTTATTTTATTTTTCTCATCGGTAATAGTCTCATTATAAATGTATTCGGTATTTATTGCCTCAAAAATAGTTTGTAATTCGGCAAGAGTTTCTATTAAATTATCAAAATTTTCATTTTCTTGTAGATAAAAAGGACGTAGTAGCTCTATTAGATTGTCTAATACATATTTTTGCTCGCCTATTCTGTCTATCACCGCATGTTTTTTATCGTGCTGCAAAATCTGGGTAGTAATATAAATACTCTCTATCCAGCCACCGGCAATAATCAAAACGGAGATATTATTGCGGTTGTTGTCCACAAGATAAATATCTATATCACGATACACAGTGCTAAGAATGTATAAAATAGAGTCTTTGTTGTTACTATTTTGTTCTAAACGTTTTATTGTGTTGTTTGTTAATGAGTTGAATATCTCCAGATTATTAGCCATCTTTTTTATGATGGAAATATATTTTGTCGTCTCGTTAAACTGCTCATATATATTAAGATATGCCAAGTCGGAACCATACGCTCCTATATTTAATGCTTGTTTGTAATTAGTGTTGTATAAGTGATAATTCTCGGTGCTGTTTAATACGTCTTTGTTTAACGGAAGACTTATTTCCTTGGTAAGGATAGCCATTTGTGTCGGCGAAGGAATATTAAAAATCTTTCCATTAAATTTCACGAGCGAAGAGTTCTTGTTGTTAAAATAATTTTCGGTAGAGTCTTTGTTATTAGTATTATCTTTATTGTCGTCGCACGCCAACAACAATAAAGATAAAAAAAGGATATTTATAATCAGTGCGTTTATTTTTATCATATTAACTATCTAATAAGAAAACCTTCGGATTCTGTATTGTTACGCATCAGACAGTCGTACTCTTTTTCTGTTAAATCCCAATAGTAGAAAATCATAGGATTTTGCTCTGCCCCGTTTTTGCGTATTTCGTAATGTAAATGGTCTACAGAAGATAGTCCGGTCGTTCCCATGGTAGCAATAATATCTCCTCTTTTAACTACTTGTCCTACTTGCACACCGGTAGTTTTTAAGTGTCCATAAACCGTCGTATAACCATAACCATGACTGATGATAATATAATTGCCCAGACTAAAATGAAACTTTACATGTGTCACTTTGCCATCACCGGCAGCCATGATAGGAGTTCCGGCGGCACCGCATAAGTCCACTCCCTCGTGCATACGATAGATTTTCAATGCCGGCTGAACTCGCATACCAAAAGAACAAACAGCAGTGATATTTTTCAACAACACAGGACGAAGAGTAGGCATCGAGGCAAGCATCTTTTCTTTGTCTTCTATCATAGTAATGACCTCATCATAGGACACAGACTGAACATATAGTTGTTTGCTAAGAATGTCTAAACTTTTGGCAGTTTTGACAAGAACTTGTGATGCGGAATGACTTTTGTACTTCTCGTATCTATCAGTACCCCCGAAGCCGGCTTTACGAATAGAAAAAGGAATAGAGTCAGCTTCAAAGAAAGGACGATAAATATTATTATCTTGCTCGGCAATAGCATCTAAATTATTGCTCAATTGCAGTATTTTTTTGTACAAAATATCATAATGGGCAATGATACTGTCTTTTTGGAGAAGCAACAATTTCTCTGCGGGAGTGTTTAAATTGAGAGTCAACAGATAAAAAGTAAAAATGGAGATGAAAAAACCAGGCAAAATATTTAGAAGACTTTTTATTAACCGTCTCCAGAATGGAACACTGACAACTTTGTATGTTAATGTCTCATAATCAAACTGATACTTAAATTTACGTTTCAGCATAAGATTAAATATTATTTTGTGCCTCGCAGTTGCTTGCCCGCCGCATCAGCACTTAGTTCTTTATTTCTTTTAAAATTACTACGTTCAGAAGAAAATATCCAATGCAAGCTCTTGAACTTACTTCCATTTAATTATTTTAATTTGTCATTATCTTTGCTAATATAAGCAAACCATATTCAAATATGTATAGAATACAAAAATAATACTTTTTTTATATATAAAAAATTTTTTTACCAAAATAATACAAAAAAGTTGTTTCACAACAAAAAAAAACAATATATTTGCATGATAAATTCATAATCCTGCAAATGATAAATATAAAAATCTTTTCTAAACATACCTCACAATGGATAATATTATCCATAGATATGTTATTTGTATTAGTGTCTGTTATTATTTCTTATTTCCTGAGATTGAATTTTACAATCCCTAAGACATATTTACTCACCTTTGTTTATGTTTTACCTATAATATTTGTAATTAGATTAATATCTTTTCTAATAAGTAAAATTCATACCGGTTTGATAAGATACACCAGTACAAAAGATGCCGGTAAAGTATTTTTTACCGTATTTACCGGAAGTTTTATCTTTGTTATTATTAGCTTGATTAGTTTCGCACACAACGGAGTTTATTTAATTCCCGTATCGGTAATTGCCATAGATTTTTTCGTACTCTCCTTTATGCTCATCGGATTACGACTGTTCATAAAAACATTATTCTTAGAATATTCGCAACGTTCAATAAAAACAGAAAACGTTATCATATATGGTGCCGACGAATTTTCCCTTGCCACAAAAAAAACGTTAGACCGAGATACCAAAATTAATTTCAAAATAGTAGCATTATTAGATGACACAGAAAGCGATGGAACTCACAAGATAGACGGCGTCAAAATTTATAATATCGCACAATTTGAAGAACTTACAGAAAAATATCTTATCAGTAATTTGATTATTGCCAACAATACAACTAATATTATTAAACATAACAACCTAGTAGAAGTCTGTTTAAATAAAAATATTAAAATATTGACCGTCCCTAAACTTGATGACTGGATAAACGGAGAACTTAGCTATAATCAAATAAGAAAAATTAAAATTGAAGACCTATTAGAACGTGAACCTATAAAATTAGACGAAAAACAAATCATCCGAGATATTACCAATCAAATAGTATTAGTCACCGGAGCAGCCGGTTCAATAGGAAGCGAACTCGTAAAGCAAATAACCAAATTCAACCCTAAAAAAATCATCGCATTTGACCAAGCAGAGTCTCCGCTTTACGATTTGGAATTAGAATTATGTGAAAAATATAATTTCTTCAATTTTGACATCGTTATCGGTGACGTAACTAATAAAGTAAGAGTAAATAGAATGTTCAAAGTCTTCGAGCCAAAAATAATCTTCCATGCCGCAGCATATAAACATGTACCTATGATGGAGAACAACCCTTCTGAAGCTGTTAATACGAACATACTTGGAACAAAAATACTCGCCGACATCGCAGTCCAATATCATGCCGCTAAATTCGTTATGATATCAACGGACAAAGCAGTAAACCCTACTAATGTGATGGGAGCATCAAAAAGAATAGCCGAAATGTACACACAAAGTCTTAACTCGGTCTCACAAACAAAATTTATTACAACCCGATTTGGTAATGTCCTCGGCTCAAACGGCTCGGTAATACCACGATTTAAAACCCAGATAGAAAGCGGAGGACCCGTAACGGTAACACACCCAGAGGTAACAAGATATTTCATGACAATACCGGAAGCCTGTCAACTCGTACTGCAAGCAAGTGCATTCGGAAACGGAGGAGAAGTATTTATTTTTGACATGGGGAAATCCGTAAAAATTGTAGACCTCGCTAAAAAAATGATTAAATTGTACGGATTAAATCTCGGAACGGATATACAAATAAAATTCTCTGGACTCAGACCAGGCGAAAAATTATACGAAGAACTTTTAAATACAAAAGAAAACACTACAGCCACACATCATCCACAAATAATGATAGCTAAGCTTAATACCGAAGACTATAAAATACTATCTGAAAAAATTGACTCCCTTATTAGTATATTGAAAAATCAGGACAACTTAGAAATTGTCAAAATTATGAAAAATATTGTACCGGAATTTAAAAGCAAAAATTCTATATTTGAAGTCCTTGATAATTAACCGATTTGAAAATTTATTAGATTCTTAATTTTATGAATATCAAAAAGTATTTATTTTTTATTTTTTTTGTCTTTCTTTATATAGATGCCACTTCGCAAGTAGCACATGAAGATTGCATCGGTGCAATACCTGTTTGTAGAAATGTTTATACCGAAGCATCGCCTTATTTGTACAGCGGAGTAGGGCATGACCCCAATGAAATTGATAATACTGACAACGGCTGCATTACCGCAGAAAATAATGGAGTCTGGTACATAATCTCCGTACAAAAAACAGGTATGTTAAGATTCACTTTATCCCCAGAAAACAATGTGGACGACTTTGACTGGACACTGATAGACATAACTAATATTTCTTGTCAAGAAATATTTGAACGAACAGATTTATATATCAGCACAAATACATGGGGAAACATAGATTACAATGGACCAACAGGTGCTAATTCTAAATACGGATACGGAAATTGCAGCGGACCAGGGACAGATAACGGACCTAATTTCAATCAAGATATCCCCGTATATAAAAATGGAAGCTATGCTTTATATATCTCTAATTTTACTAAAAGTCAGAACGGATATCGCATAGATTTTAGCGAGTCCTCAGCGGTAATATTTGACGACGTCCCACCGGCAATGAACTTAAATTTCAATAAACTACCAAAATGCGGCGATAATTTTATTAACATCAATTTCACCGAATATGTTAAATGCGAATATATTGCTCCCGATTTCTTTTCTATTCAAGGCGCTAATATTACCAGCGTTATTAGTCAATGCAACGAAAATGCCGAAGCAGCCAAACAATTCACTATTATGTTAGACCGCGAACTTACACCCGATAATTATATTATCACTACAAAAGCAATAACTGATAATTGCGGAAATTTTGCTCCTCAACTTACGTTAGAGATAAATTTAAAAGTTCAACTAAACGAACCTATTATCAAATTAGACTGTGAAACTAATAAATATACCATAAATATGAATCCTGCCGGAAATGTAAGCAGCTATAATTATTTTTTATACGATGAAAACAATAATTTTATTCCTGCCTCCGAAAATAAATATTACAACCTGACAGCAGGAAACTACACAGGATATGTACAAAACAAGATAACAAAATGTAAAAGCGACGAATTTTCTATAAACTTAAAACCTTATCCATACGCTATAAATGTTGATATCAAAACTACACCTATTTTGTGCTACCAAGGGAAAGCAGAGTTAGAAATTATAACTGATAACACAAGTAATCTCCTACAATTCTCTATTGATAACGGAATTACATATTCTAATCAAAAAATATATCAAAATATATCAGCCGGAGTATATAATATAACTTTATTAGATGATTACGGATGCAAAAGAGAAATAGAGGAAGTGGTTTTCACGCAACCAACAGATATTTCAGTAGATAGCATACTGACAAATCCAAATTGCTACGGCGACAATAACGGCAAAATTGAATTATCTATCTACGGAGGAACTCCACAATATAATTTACTATGGAACACTGGAGAACAAACACCTATATTAAATAACCTCCATGCTGGAAGCTATACCGTAGAAATAACGGATAATAATCTTTGTAAAAAAATGAAAACTTTTTATATCACTCAACCCGAAGAAATATCTTGTCTACCGAAAATTGAAAATCTCAAATGCTACGGCGACAATAATGGCAAAATTGAATTATCTATAACCGGCGGAACACCGAATTATAAATTTCTTTGGGAAACCGGAGAACAAACACAAGTATTAACTAACCTCGCAACAGGAAACTATACCGTAGAAATAACTGATAAAAATCTCTGTAAAAAAACGGAAACCTATAACATCACGCAACCTGATGAAATTTTTGTAAATAGTGTCTCTACAAATGTCACCTGCAATGGAGGATTTAACGGCGAAATTATACTCGCAGCAATCGGAGGAACTCCTCCTTACAGCTTCAACTGGAACACAGGACAAAATACCGCAACTATAAAAAATCTTTTTGCAGGAGAATATACAATTATATTATCAGACAAAAATAATTGTCAAAAAGAACAGTCTTTTCTGATAACACAACCCGAAACAATAAAATTGCAACTGCCAAAAGCAGATATTTCATGCTACGGTAACAACGATGGACAAATAATTCCTAATATCATAGGAGGAGAAAAACCTTTTATATATCAATGGAGTAACGGAAGTAATACCGAAATATTAACAAATCTTGCCGCAGGAGTATATGAATTAACAGTTTTTGATGCCTCTAATAACGATTGCGCATACGCTAAAACGACAATTATAGAACCTACAGAACTAAAATATAATTATACGACTGAAAATGCTACTTGTTTTCAACAAGATAACGGAAAAATTACCGGAACACCACAAGGAGGAACTCCCGAATATATTATTACTCTGGAAAATCAAGAACAAGAAATAATAACTCTTACTGACCAACTAAAAAAAGGAACATATATTATCTCGGTAACAGACAAAAACAAATGTCTCTGGCAAGATGAATTTAACATTACTGAACCCGAAGACTTCTTTGTTGAATATCAAACAGTACAAGGATGTCCGCTTATTAGTGATGGACAAATAAATTTAACCATAAAAGGAGCTACACCGCCTTATTTATGCAAATGGTCGGCTAACCAAAATTTACAAAATGCTGAAGACCTAAAACCCGGTAATTATAATTGGAATACTCTGATGCCCGGTAGTTATAATTTGAGTATAACTGACTACAATAAATGTCTATATGAAACAGAAATACAGATACCTGAATATGACTGCACGCCATTTATAGAATTATACAATATATTTACCCCTAATAATGACAACAAGAACGATGTGTTTTTCTTAAAAACTTCGTACATAACTACTTACGAAGTAATTATTTACAACCGTTGGGGACAAGAAGTATATTCTTTTAATCAAGACTCGCAAATATGGGATGGCAAAGATAAAGACGGAGAAAATTGCACAACAGGTATATATTTTTGTATCGTGCATGCCGTAGCGATTACAGGTAAAGTATTTAATCTCAACAGAGTAGTACATCTGTACAGATAAAAAATCAGATTTCTCGGCATCTTTCATAACTGCTTAAAAATAGTTTACACTTTTTTCTTTGCGAAACTCTGCGAGAAATTGATAATCAGATATTTCACGCAGAATCTCGCAAAAGTAAAAACGCAAAATTTCGCAAAGAAGTGTAACCTAATAAATGAAACATGCCGATTTCTCCTTAAAAAAAGAAATAAAAATTAGGTTCTTGAATAATTTTTGTGGAAAACTTTGCGAAACTCTGCGAGAATTTGATAATCAAAAGTTTCACGCAAGATTTAAAAAACATTCAAGAACCAAAATATTCACTATTCATTATTCGTTGATATATAATAAGATACCTCTTTCACGCCATCACGTTCCACCGTTATTTTATTATGCTCTTTGTAAATTTTAAAACCCGAATAATATCTATTATAAACATATATCTCGGAATCAGTTTGTTCAATGGTTTGCAAAGGTCTGGAATTCTTGCGAATCCGAGAATTATAAATATGTATAGTCTCCCCCAGATTTGATATTGTGTAAGTATAATCTAAAAGCAAATTGTTGTCTATTTTCAAATAATCTGACTGTCCTAACAAAAATTTGCGGTACCAACCATTATTTTGTCTTATTATCTTGTTGTTTATAAGTCCGGAACTGTAATTAAAAACATCTTTCTCCAAAGTTATCTTGGTGCTAAAAAATATCCCATTATCAACTATTACTAAGCTGTCCGAAAAAAAAACATCCATCTTATTATTAATATTCAACAAAATATTATTGTGGTCTCTGATAAATACATTATTTTTTTTGATATATCGGGTAGATATCCTTTTAAAAATTTCATTATATTCAACTATTTCAAAATCACCATATACATTGACTCCGAGCATATCCAGAACCGAAAAAGATAAATTGCGATTCAAATCATAAAACAACCCATTTCCTAAATAAAATCCCACTGAATTATAACTCTCCAGCTGTGTCTCCCCGGTTTCTTCATTCTTTTTTACTTGCCGAATAACGTCTATTCGCAAATTGAAAAATTCATAACTCGGATACAACTCAGACTCCTGAAAATCAGTCTTTTCCATCCCACTCACCGCCGACATGTAATATTGGTGAACACATGCCGTAAAAATTATAGAAATAATTAATATAAAAATAAAACGTTTTGGCATAGTTTTTTCTTATTAAGTTTTAATATTGTACGAATTTAAAAATTTATATAATAATAAAAATTTTTTTGCTAAAAAATTTTTTTATTTGTAAAGTTTATATTAGTTTTGCATAAAATTTAAAATATACGAAATTGGAAACTGCAATAAAAATAATACTGATAATAGCTTTTTTTGTGATAAGCATGATTGTGCGGGCAAACAAAGGTAAAAAAGAAGAGAAAAAACCTGCGAACAACGGCGAAAACGCGCAAGCAGGTGCAAAACCTTTAAATGACCTCGATGCTCTTGTGAAAAATATGGAAGCTCGTAAGAAATATAAAAAAACAACTACAGAAGTAAAAGAGAAAAAAGATGATTTACACTCCATAGAACATGAAAAATTGGAGACTATCTACAAAGAGAAGGACTTTGAAGAATATAATCAAGACGGACAATCTGATAAAAATGATTTTGAATTTGATTTAAAAAGTGCCATTTTAAATATTACCATTCTACAAAGAAAACGGAAAAAGTAAGGCACTCTAACAAATATAATTTTTTTATACGAAAAGAGTTCTAAACATTTAGGATTCTTTTTTTTATTATTAATTTACTATAAAACAATATGTAAAATGGAAAAAGTAACTTTAATCACTAAGGAAGGGCTACAAAAATTAAAAGATGAACTTGATTATCTAACTGACATAGAACGACCAAGTATATCGCGACAAATAGCCGAAGCACGAGACAAAGGTGACCTATCTGAAAACGCCGAATACGACGCCGCAAAAGAAGCACAAGGGCTATTAGAACTAAAAATAGCTAAAATGCAGGAAGTTATAAGAAATTCCCGACTGATAGACGAATCGCTTATTGACACCGAAACAGTACAGATAATGTGCAAAGTAAGATTACTCAACAAGAAACTGAAAAAAGAAGTTAGTTACTCGCTCGTCTCCGAATCCGAATCAAATATCAAAGAAAGTAAAATATCGGTACAAACCCCGATAGCTAAAGGACTATTAGGTAAACGAGTAGGTGACCAAGTAAATGTAACAGTTCCTAACGGAAACCTCGAATTTGAAATACTTGAAATAACACGAGCTTAATAATAATAAAACTATGGCTACTATTTTCTCCAAAATAATATCAGGCGAGATACCTGCATACAAAATATTAGAAGATGATAACTTCTTAGCATTCCTCGACATATTTCCCCTCAGCAAAGGACATACTATTGTCATCCCGAAAACTGAGACCGACTACTACTTTGACCTCGCCGACAAAGATATAGCCGAACTGAACATTTTTGCTAAGAAAGTCGCTATTGCTATCAAAAAAGCCATTCCTTGCAGACGAATTGCTACAATGGTGATAGGAATAGAAGTGCCACACGCACATCTGCATTTAATACCATTCAACTCACCGAATGAAGTAAATATGAAAAATCCGAAAATTGTATTCTCAAAAGAAGAATTTGAAGAAATTGCAAATTCTATACGTGCTTATTTATAAGAAGTTCTATTTTAGCGGATAGTTTTATCCTAAATAAAATGATTTTTTTTTGTAAATATTTTGAAAATTAAATTAACAATATTACTTTTGTGAAATATTAGTGATATGCAGAATGAAAAGTTTATACATCTTAGCGAACTTAAAGATAAAGTAAGAACGTTAATAGCAGTAACAGATAGACTCAAAGAAGAAAACGAGCAACTCTTTCAAGACAAGCAGATACTAATATCGCAAAATAAATTGAAAGAAGAAAAAATAAAAGATCTCTTAAAAGAGATAGAGAATCTGAAATTAGCATCAGCACTTGCCTCGCCCGAAACGGAAGGGAACACCGAAGCTAAGCACAATGCTAAAATTAAGATTAATAAAATGGTGCGGGAAATTGATAAGTGCATTTCATTATTGAATAAATTAAATTAGTTGCATTCACTTAAATGGACGACAAATTATCTATACGAATTAATATAGCAGACCGTTACTATCCTTTAAAAATTGATAGAAACGAAGAAGAAAAGATACGGACAGCCACCAAAATAATTAACGAGACGGTCAGTCAGTATCGAACTAAATACGGCGGAAAAGATGTCCAAGACTTTCTCGCAATGGTAGCGCTACAGTACGCAACCAAAGTGATAGACTATGAAGCTTTGAATGACAACACGCAAATAATTCAAGATATAAAAGATATGACACACGAGTTAGATGAATATATAAAACATATATAGCGTTCTTTATATAAAAGATATTTACAATTTTGCCCGTACTTTTTCTTAAGTCGTAGAAACTCAACATAATAAATCTTGGAGTTAGCTCTTGTTATCTATGTCAGGCCTTAACTTTGCTCGCAAAGTTCTTTTTATAAGACGTTGGAAGACAGAAATAGTGAGGCGACACCACCCATAATAAGCAGGGGTTTGCTTATGACTAGATTAAGGTACGGGTTTTTTTATAACCTATAATAAAATTAGTGTATGGAGCAAATAATAACAGGAATAATTATTGGGGTAATTGCATTGACACTCGGATTCATCATCGGATTCTATGTGAAAATAAAAGTCACTGAAAAAAAAGCAGAAAAAATTTTGAGAGAAGCGGAGAACGAAGCAGAAGTAATTAAAAAAGACAAAATTTTACAAGCAAAAGAAACGTACCTACAAATCAAAGCTGAGTTCGAAGAACAAGCTAACGAAAAATCTTTGAGATTCTCTAAAATAGAGGCAAAACAAAACCAGCGAGAAATAGCGCTAAACGCAAGAAAAGAAGAATTTGCCAAAAAACAAAAAGAGATAGATACCAAAATCAAAGAACTTGAAATTAAATTCAAAGAAGTAGATACTAAAAGTAAAGAATACGAGGTCAAACAAAAAGAAACTGAGACCAAACGAAAAGAAATGGAAACAGTTAAATTAACGCTTTCACAACAATTAGAAACCGTAGAACAAAAAAATAAAGAACTAGACAACTTCAAACGTGAGCAAATTGAGAAATTAGAAATGCTATCCGGACTAACAAGCGAAGAAGCGAAAGCACATCTCATAGAAACAATAGTGGCTGACGCAAGACGAGACTCGCAAAATATTGTCAACGACATAATTGAAGAAGCTAAAATTAATGCAACAAAAGAAGCTAAAAAAATCGTCATTAATACTATTCAACGCGTTGGTACAGAAGCAGCAGTAGAAAACTCGGTTACTGTATTTCACATAGAAAATGACGAAATTAAAGGAAGAATCATCGGCAGAGAAGGAAGAAATATTAGAGCTTTAGAAGCCGCTACAGGAATAGAAATTATTGTTGACGACACACCGGAAGCTATAGTCCTCTCCGGTTTTGACCCCGTACGAAGAGAAATAGCACGACTCGCACTCCATCAACTCGTAACAGACGGACGAATACACCCAGCACGAATAGAAGAAATCGTCACAAAAACACGAAAACAAATAGAGGAAGAAATCCTCGAAGTCGGTAAACGAACTTGTATTGACTTAGGAATACATGGACTTCATCCCGAACTGATTAGAATGGTAGGAAAAATGAAATACCGTTCATCATACGGACAAAATTTGCTACAACACTCTCGCGAAACAGCTAACTTATGCTCAATCATGGCAGCTGAATTAGGACTTAACGCAAAACTCGCCAAACGAGCCGGACTACTCCACGACATTGGTAAAGTCCCTGACGAAGACACCGAAATGCCACACGCTTTGTACGGAATGAAACTCGCAGAAAAGTTTAAAGAAAAACCCGAAGTTTGCAACGCAATAGGTGCGCATCACGACGAAGTAGAAATGGACAATTTAATCGCCCCGATAATTCAAGTTTGCGACGCAATCTCCGGAGCCAGACCGGGAGCCAGACGTGAAGTAGCTGAAAACTACATCAAAAGACTGAAAGACCTCGAAGCTCTCGCATTATCATACCCTGGTGTTGCTAAAAGCTACGCTATCCAAGCAGGTAGAGAACTTAGAGTAATTGTCGGAAGCGACAAAGTATCTGACAAAGAAGCTGAAATACTCGCTAACAGCATCGCATCCAAAATACAAACGGAAATGACATACCCGGGACAAGTAAAAATTACTGTCATACGAGAAAAAAGAGCCGTCAGCTATGCAAAATAATTGAATCTACTATACTATAAACGGCAACTTTGCCAAAGTTTTAAACTTTGCCAAAGTTTTGAGTATAAATAAACACTTTTTTATGAACTTCTACAATTTTTAAATTTTCAATAAATTAAATTTGTAAACTTAACTATAAAAAAGTGTTCCTTTGAGATACCCTTTTAATAATCAAATAAAATAAAATAATACTAAAATATTTTTTGTATAGTCAAAAAAAAAAATTAACATTGCAATTATTTTTGGCTATAATACTTGTAAGATATGAAAGTTTTTTTAGGTGGTACCGTTAATAATTCTAAATGGCGAGATAAACTTATCCCGCTTTTGAAGGTTGCTTATTATAATCCCGTAGTAACCGACTGGACTGAAGAAGTCCAAAAACGCGAATTAGAAGAAAGAAAAAATTGTGATTACTGTTTGTACGTACTTACCCCACTGATGACAGGATATTATTCTATCGCCGAAGTAGTGGACGACTCTTACAAACGACCAGACAGAACGATACTTTGTTATATTGTCACTGATGCAGAAAAAAAATTCTCTGAACAGCAAATACAAGACCTCGAAAATCTACGCAAAATTGTAGAAAATAACGGTGGACTATTTATTGACAGCTTAGAAAATATAGCCGACTTCTTCAACTCCGCTTACATTCGTGAAAAAAACAAAACTCACGATTTCAAAGACGTATTCATCTCCTACGGAAGACGACACAGTCTGGACTTCGCTAAAAAACTATACAATAAACTAACCGAAAAAGGCAAAAATGTATGGTTTGACATGAATAACATACCCTTAGGAGTAGATTTCCAAGAACAAATTGATGACGGTATTTTAAAAGCAGACAACTTTATATATATAATATCTCCGCACTCCGTAAAATCTGAATATTGTCTGAAAGAAGTTGTATTAGCACTCAAATATAACAAACGCATTATACCTATACTCCACATAGAGCCATCAGACTGCTGGGACAAAATGCACATGGAAATAGCCCGCAGAAACTGGGTTTACATCAGACAACAAGCAGACGACAATATCCCGCGACCTGAATGGAAAGAAATAGATATATTTGACGAACAATTTCCTAAACTCTTGCAACTACTCGACCTCCATAAAAATTATACAAAAGACCATACTTATATACTCGGAAGAGCATCTGAATGGCAAAAAAAACAATGTCTAACCTCTTATCTACTAAACGGTCTGGAAAGAATCAATGCTGAAAAATGGATACTAAAAAAAGATTTTGTTAATGAAAAAGGAGTAGCACTACAACCACCTTGTTTGCCTACAGACCTCCATGCCGAATACATTTGTGAATCAGAAAAATACGCAAAAAACCTATTCACTGATGCTTTTATTTCATACACCAAAGAGAACAAAGAACACAAACTTAAAATTACAAATGCACTTATGCACCAAACTATAACAGTCTGGATGCACGAACACGACATAGATAAAGGAGAAGATTTTGAAAAAGCAGTAGAACGAGGAATTATGCAAGCAGATAATTTTATTTATATCATTTCTAATGAGACTGTTAATTCCGAACTCGCAACAAAAGAACTCGAACTCGCTATTACTTTTAACAAACCGATTATCCCCGTTGTAATTCAAAAAGTTGACGACAAACTTTTGCATAAAGAAATAAAACACCTACAAGCTTTTGACTTCTCGTCATGTCTAAACGAAGAACAAGAAAAAAGCACAGATAAGCAAACAATAGAAAATCTCTCCCAAGTAGAACGAATTAATCAAGATGTAGAAAAACGAAGAGGAAAAACACCTTTTGAAAAGTGCATAGCTGAACTAATTAACGAAATTAATGATGACGCCGAATATTATCACATGCACACAAAAATACTCGTGCAAGCTAAAAAATGGAAAGCAAGAAATGAAAATATATGCTTTTTATTGCACGGTTACGAATTAGAAAACGCAAAAGTATGGCTCGAAAGTAGTATTAATAAACAGCACAAACCAACGCAAATACATCAAGATTTTATACAAGAAAGCAAAGACAAAGCCGCCATAATTGTCCCCGAAATTTTTATCAGCTACGTAGCAGACGACATAGATTTTGTTAATAAACTGAATATAGAGCTCCAAAATGCCGATAAAATTACTTGGGCGGATAAACAATATTTTCCGCAAAACATTGATAATACGGAAATTAAAAAAGCTATTGAAAAATCTCTTAACGTAGCACTTATTTATTCCGCTAATTCTCACTCGGCAAAAGAATGTACCGAAGAAATAGAATATGCTAAAATCTTAAACAAGAGAATAATTGTCTTAAAATTAGAAAATCTGGAGAACAATCAGAATCAATTATTAGATAAAACCACAATACTTGATTTTGACCCCAAATTTTTTAATCAAAACTTCCAGAACTTACTCAATTTGCTAAATATTGACCGCGAATATGTCCGAGAACATTCTAAATATTCACAACTTGCTATTGAATGGGAGAACAAATCCAAATCTAAAGACCAATTACTAAGAGGTAATCAATTTGCAGTAGCATACGACTGGTTACAAGACTCTATTCACGCCGAAAAACAACCCGAACCTACCACATTAATCAAAGAATTTATTGAGGGAAGCCATCAAAATATTGAACGAGAAAGCCGCATAACAAAACGAAATCAAATGATAATGAGAATATTGACTATACTGGCAATAATAGGAGTATTTGTTTCATTATATTTTATGACGACAACCCAAACACTGATGGAAGAAACTAAAGAGAAAGAAAAAAATATGCAAGCTTTGTACATGGCAAGTGTAGCAAAAGACGCAATGCAAGAATCTTCCATCGCATCACTGCAACTCGTTTACAACGCATATCTTATTAACAATCAAAACACACACCCTTATATCAAAGAAGCTATCACAAAAGTTTTCAACTATTTTATCCTCGACAAACGTGCAATATATCAAAAAGAATTTACAATAGGGACTAATATGTTCTGGGCTAATTATACAGAAGACGGACAAAAAATTTTCACATACTCTGACGACAGCATTAAATTATATGATGCTAAAAATTACAACATAATATCCGAATTTGCTATGGACATCTGGGATGCAGAAATTTCACCGGACGGAAATAACTTCGTAGTATATAATCAAGACTCTATTAATACTCTCCGATTCCTCGACCAAAAAGGAAATATCATCAAAAAATATGACTATAAAGACCGCAGATGGGACTTCATTTTCTTTAATCAACAAAAGGTCATGACTTTCGCTTATACTAATTTATTAGATATTTACGACTACAAAGGAAATATTATTAATCAACTTAAACTCGGAGACTCTATTATATATGAACTTGTCTTTGATAAACAAGACGAAATGTTATTAACTTTAAATGATGCTAAAGACCTTATTATATGGAACTTACAAGGAGATACAACCGGCATTATAAAACAATACGGTGATTATTTTGTCAATTATAACGAAAACTGTAATTTGATTTTAAATCAGAACAAACGAAATATAACCGTATATGATTACAGTGCTAAATTGAAATATAAATTTAAAATAGATTTTGAACCCCGATTTGTCAGAATTTCTGATGACGGAAAACTTGTATTCTTCCAAAAATTTGATAATAATATATTAGTCTATAATGACAAAGGCAAAAAAATCGCACAAACAAATTTTGATAAAATAATCTCTAAAATCGTTTTTAATGACAAATCGGACGAAATTTTAATCATTAGCGAATCTACAGTCTTTTTTAAATGGTCAATTATTGATAACAATTTAATCTATTTTGTTGGACACTCCGAAGAATTAATTGATTTAGATTATTTACCTAACCAGAAAGCAATTATATCTTGTTCATTAGATAAATCTGCAAAAGTATGGGACACAAACGGAGGACTACAAGTTTCTATAGAAGGACACGACTCGGAAATTCTTAATTGCAGCTTCTCCGAAGATAATCTTAATATTTTAACTTATTCTTTTGACCAAACAGCAAAACTATGGAACATTTCAAGTATGGAAAGCTTAAAATTTACCGGACATCACAAAGAAATTACAAATCTTATAACATCACACGACAAGAAAATCCTCGTATCACAATCAGATGACAATACTATCAAAATGTGGGACACTCTCGGCAATTTGTTAGAAGATTATAAATTCACCGATGACTCATATCAAGCAATATTCTCCGAAGACGACAAACTTTACGCAATGGTTAATTATGAAAAAGCTTATATCTATGACAACACCCGTAAACTTATTAGCACCGCTAATTACGCTAAATATGAACCCAAAGTATTTTTATTTGCAAACTCAGGAAAATATTTTTTAACAGTTAATACTGACAAAAGTATATATATCTGGGAAATATACGGTAACATAAAAACCAAAATCCCTAAATTCAAAGATGAAATAAAAAAAGTTTTATTTGCTAAAAACGACAGATTTTATGTATGGTTAGATAACAATAAAATAGAAGAATACGAAATAGATGGAGAACTTAAAAATGTCTTTTACGACAACGACCTCCTTATTAAAGATATACAAATACATAGAAATTCTATTAAAATATTAGCCGTAGAAAAAAACTCTAACGACTACGAAGTCCTCGAATTTGACGAAGAAACACTCTTTAATATTAAAAACATCAAAGGAAATATTAAAAGTGCTGAATTCACTGATAATAACGACGTTATATTTTTAAATACTGACGACAACATGGCATATTTAATTGACAAAGAAGGAGAAATTATCACTTCATTCTATGAAAATACAGCCGACATATTTAGTGTATCGGTAGCCGAAAACAAAGATAAAATAATTATTTCTTACATAGACAGAAGGGCTAAAATTATTGATATTTCTACGAACTCGCAGAATCAAGAAAAAATAATGACCGAAAATATTGTATTTGGTTATAATAATGTTATTTATTACACCATAGACTATTCTATTAAAACTTTTTACTCTTTTGATTATGCACTCCAATGGCTAAAAAATAATAATTTACCGCCACTTTCCGAAAAAGATAAAGTTAAATACGGTATTATTGAAGAAAAAATAATTGAAAAAGTATTAGACAAAATTAATTGAATTTATATATTTATAATAATAATTAAAATAAATGACTTTAACAAGATTAAGAAATATCGGTATTGCAGCACACATAGATGCCGGTAAAACTACTTTGACAGAACGAATATTATTTTACACCGGCGTAAACAGAAAAACCGGGGAAGTCCATGATGGACAAGCTACGATGGATTTTATGAAACAAGAACAAGAACGTGGTATTACGATAGCATCAGCTGCTATTACTTGCTTCTGGAACAACTCGCAAGTTAATATCATCGACACACCCGGACACGTAGATTTCACCGTAGAAGTAGAACGCTCACTCAGAGTAATAGATGGTATGATAGCAGTATTTTGTGCAGTAGGAGGAGTAGAACCACAATCCGAAACAGTTTGGAACCAAGCAGATAGATACAAAGTCCCAAGAATTGCGTTTGTTAATAAAATGGACAGAACAGGAGCAGAATTTTCAGAAGTCCTCATACAACTAAACAAATACCTCGACGCAAATGCAGTACAACTCCAAATTCCTATGGGAGCAGAAGAAAATTTCATCGGAGTCATCGACATCATAGAACGTAAAGCGTATAATTTTGAAAACGGCGAACTCGGAGAAATACCAATTCCAGACGAATATTTGCAACAAACAGAAGAAACCAGAAAAATCTTGATCGAAAAAGTTGCCGAATTTGATGATAACATCATGGAATTATATTTTGCTAATGACGACATAGAAAAAGATATCCTCAAAAATGCAGTCAGAAATGCAGCAATTAAATTACTTATTACTCCTGTCCTTTGCGGAGCAGCTTACAAAAACAAAGGAATACAACTACTCCTAAACGCAGTAATTGACTATCTGCCATCACCTATAGATGTAGGTGCAACAGTTGGATTTGACATAGATGAACCCGAAAAAACACGAAGCAGAATACCGTCAGTTACAGACCCGTTTGCAGCTCTCGCTTTCAAAATTATTAATGACCCTTTTGTAGGACAACAAACTTTTATACGAATCTACTCGGGAGAACTAACAAGCGGTATGCAAATATTAAATTCTACAAAAGGTAAACCCGAACGAGCAGGTAGAATATTGAAAATCAAAGCTAAAGAACGAGAAGAAGTTGAAAAAGCAGGACCAGGAGACATCGTCGCATTAATAGGAATGAAATTAACTAAAACCGGTGATACTCTTTGTGATATGAAATATCCCTTACATTTGGAATCCATACACGTGCCACCACCAGTGATAGAACTTAAAGTAACACCACAAAAACACAAAGACTTAGATAAACTCGGAGAAGCTCTACGAAAATTAACAAACGAAGACCCATCATTTAGCGTTCACGTAGATGAAGAATCTAACGAAACGATTATCGCCGGAATGGGAGAACTACACTTAGAAATTATCATAGACCGACTAAAAGAAGAATTTAAAGTGGAAGTAGAAGTAGGAGAACCGGCAGTCGCATTCCGAGAAACAATAGTTAACGAAGTTGAAATAAGTTATAAATATGCTAAACAATCAGGCGGAAAAGGACAATTTGCGCAAATTCTCCTCCGAATAGAACATAACGAAGGAAAAGGTTACGAGTTTTCAGATAAAATTAAAGGTGGAGCAATACCTGTAGAATTTATCCAATCCGTAGATAAAGGAATCCAAAAAACCCTCGAACGAGGAGTCATAGCAGGATATCCCGTAGTAGATGTTAAAGTCGTACTACTTGACGGCTCATTCCATGCAGTGGACTCCTCGGACTTTGCATTTCAAACTTGTGCATCTATCTGTTTTAAAAACGGATTCGTCAAAGCTAAACCGATTTTGTTAGAACCCGTTATGAAAATTGAAATTAACACTCCAGACGAATACATTGGAGAAGTAGTAGGAAATCTTAACAGAAAACGCGGAAAAATTGAATCCATGAGAAGATACAGAAAAGGAGCGCAAAAAATTAACGGATTCGTGCCACTAATGGAAATGTTTGGTTACGCAACACATCTTAGAAACATATCATCCGGACGAGCAAACTATTCGATGGAGTTTTATAAATACATGCCTACTTTGGCTTCTATACAAGAAACGATACTCAAAAAAATCGCTGAAAAAAATCAAGGTAAACAAGAAAGATTTCAATAATTTAATAACTATTTGATTATGAACATTAAAAGAGATATAACCGAAACCATTGGAAATACCCCAATGATGAAAATTAACAACATCGCTACAGAAACGAATGCCGAAATATTTGTCAAATTAGAGCAGCTTAATCCAAGCAGCTCTATTAAAGACAGACTCGCACTCGCTTTAATAACTGATGCACAAGAAAAAGGACTAATTAATAAAGATACAATTATTATTGAGCCAACAAGTGGAAATACAGGAATCGCACTCGCTCAAATATGTGCCGCGAAAAAATATAAATTAATCATCGTGATGCCCGAATCTATGTCAATAGAACGAAGAAATTTGATTAAAGCTTTCGGTGCAGAACTGATTTTGACACCCGCAACAGAAGGAATGACAGGAGCAGTAAACAAAGCTACTTCGCTTTGCCAAGAAAACCCGAACTATTACATGCCACAACAATTCAATAACTTCTCTAATGTAGAGATGCATAAACTTACAACAGCACAAGAAATATGGAACGACACGGACGGACAAATTGACTTCTTTGTCGCAGGAGTAGGAACGGGAGGAACATTCACTGGAGTAGCACAAATATTGAAACAAAAAAATCCTAACATCAAAACTATCGCAGTAGAACCTACGGACTCTGCTGTACTATCAGGAGAAAAACCAGGAGCGCATAAGATACAAGGAATAGGAGCAGGTTTTATCCCTAAAATTATTGATGTTGATTTGATTGACGAAATTATTAAAGTTACTAATCAAGAAGCATTAGATACCGCAAAAAAAGTTATTACACAAGAAGGTATTTTATGTGGAATATCTTCAGGAGCCAATGTTTTTGCAGCATTACAAATTGCTAACCGCAAAGAGAACATCAACAAACGAATAGTTACTTTTATTTGCGACACAGGAGAAAGATATTTATCTACTAATCTTTTTTTATAAATATATGAACATAGGACAAGTTATTAATGAAGTAGTTACAGGATTAACTACTTCACAAGATACCAAGAAAGTATATCGCCATGCTAAGTATGATGAAGTGATGCCATCGGTAGAAATGCTCGGTGAATTAGTGACTAAAATGAGAGAAATTATATTCCCCGGCTACTATGGAAACTCCGCTATAAAACAAGACAATGTGCAGTTCTATCTCGGCGTAAATATTAACAGAGTTTATACCATATTGGAAAGACAAATAAAACGAGGATTATGCTTCTCTTGCGCTCTTGAAACAAATTTTGACTGCAACAACTGTTCACTCCAAGCTGAAAAGATGGCTAAAACTTTTGTCGCACAAATACCCGAACTAAAACGTATGCTATACCTCGACGTGCAAGCTGCATACGAAGGAGACCCTGCTTCTAAAAGTATTGATGAAGTAATATTCTGCTTCCCGGCTATCAAAGCTCTTGTAAATTATAGAGTTGCGCACTGTTTATTAAAATTAAATGTCCCGCTTTTGCCTCGTATAATATCTGAAATGGCACATTCCGAAACAGGAGTAGATATTCACCCAGGAGCAGAAATTGGCGAATATTTTACAATAGACCACGGAACTGGAACAGTGATTGGAGAAACTTGCGTCATCGGAAATCATGTCAAATTATATCATGGAGTAACTCTCGGCGCCAAAAGCTTCCCACTCGACGAAAATGGAAACCCTATAAAAGGAATACCAAGACATCCTATTGTAGAAGATGGAGTAGTCATTTATTCGCATGCAACTATTTTAGGACGAATAACTATAGGTGCTAACTCATCTATTGGTGGAAACGTCTGGATAACAAACAGCTTACCGCCTAATTCTAAAGTTGTTCAGCAAAAACCGAAAGACAATACTTTTATATACGGAGCAGGAATTTAATTATATTTTTTATGAAAAAATTAGCGTTCAATTTGTTTATTTTATTTTCTTTAATTATTTTGGCTTACTGTGGAGGAAATTCTAAAAAAGAAGAAAATACTGAAGTAAAAACAGAAAAAGTAGAAGTCGCAAAAACTGACGAAGAAAAAGTAGAGGAAATAAAAAATAAGTTCTATGAAATAGAAAGCAATAAAGCTTTGAAAATGAAACAACTTTTTTATCAAAATCCGAACCCCGATTTGTACTATGACCAAGCAGAGTATGATGCTTATTATCAAGGTGATAAATTACTTAAGATTAGAGAAACAAGAGGTGAAGAAGGTTACATGGCTGAAAAAAACTATTATTTTGAGAATGCTAAATTATTTTTCGTGTTCAAACAATACTATTTTATGGACAATCTCTATCAAGAAGAACGAATATATCTTGACCAAGACGAAAAAGTTATCAAAGCGCTGATAAAATCTAAAGACGCAGAAGACCAAACCAAAGATATTGCGACAATGAAAAATGAAGAAGACCCAGAATTTACCAGTAACAAAACCGATTACAATCTCCAATTTAGAGAATATTATCTTGGAATGATGGAATGTTTTAAGAACGCCAAATAATTCCTTTGATTTTAATAAATATTGAAAATACGGAACAAGAACATTACTTAAGTAAATGAACAATTGATAATTATTAATTGTTCATTTACTTTACTTTTGAGAGTAACCTTACATATATGCTAAATTATTTGTATCTTTTTAACTCCGAAAGGAGTTGCACATAAATAACCTCCGATAAAATCGGTGGACAAATATAAAAATCCTCCCAACTCCGAAAGGAGTTGCA
>DYQJ01000193.1 GCA_020719345.1 Draconibacterium orientale
AAATCAGTAAATTTGAATTTTGGTCACTATTTTTATACGCTACCAAATATTTATTTATTTTTTGAGATATATAATCTTTTTTTAGTATTTTTGCAATTAATGGTATGTTTTTAGTTTTTAATAATATTAGTAAACTAAACTTTTCCTAAAAGTAAAACATAGGAACAGCTAAAGACTTTACTTACCATATTTGTATCTTGCCACTATTTCAAACCTTGGCAAGTAATTTAAACTAAACACTAAGCTAAATGAAAATTAAAATTGGCATATTAATCAGTATTTTATATATTTTTACGTTTCAACAAATCTTTGCACAGATAAAAAAAATAGGAATCCCGTTGATAACGAATTTTTACCCGCACCAATATGACGCAGGCAGTCAGAATTGGGGAATAACACAGGATGAACGAGGTTATATTTATATTGCTAACAATGTAGGGATTCTTATCTTTGACGGCAATCAGTGGACAGAAATCAAAATGCCAAACTCAGGTGAAGTCCGAAGTATTTACAAAGATAACAAAGGCAGAATATGGGTCGGAGGATTAGACGAAATCGGTTATCTGATAACGGACTCGGTAAATCAAATAAAATTCAGGTCTATCGTTCACAAAATTCCTAAACAATATAGAAACTTCGCACAAGCATGGAATGTTTATGAGTTGGAACAGAAAATTATAATACAGACAAGTAACTATATTTTTATCATAAAAGATAATCATTGTAAAGTCTTTGAGTCTGATAATCAATTTCATACTTCCTATCTCGTTAATAACACGCTATACATAAGAAAACGAAATGTAGGATTGTTAGAATACAAAAAAGATACTCTACAGCTAATTAAAGATGGTGAATTTTTCGCCGACATCAAAATATATTCTATTTTGCCTATTGATAATAACAAGATATTGGTGGCTACGCGTTCAAACGGACTCTACACTTTTGATGGCACAAAAATAGAAAAGTGGAACATTCCGATAACGCAACAACTCATAGACGCAGAAATATATTGCGGCTTAAAAATTGACTCGCTATATTTTTTGTATGGGACATTAAAAAACGGCATCTATGTATTAGACACAAAAGGAAATATAGTTCAAAACATAAATAAGAAGAAGGGACTCACAAGTGACATCGTTTATGATATGTTCTTGGATAAATTCAATAATCTATGGTTGGCAAACGGATACGGAATCAATGTAGTAGAAATAATGTCCCCGTTTACATTACTCTCTAATTTTCATGGAATAAGCGGAAGAACTATTCTGATGAGTGTGATGGACAATTATTTTTATATAGGGTCAGAACAAGATTTATTTTATTATGATTGGAACTTACACAAAATAGAAAATAATACAACCGATTTTTATTTTAACAAGATAGAAAAATTTAGCAATCAAGTCTGGTACTCTATTATTATTGATAACCATATTTATTTTCTTGTGAATGATGGAATTATTAAAGTAACAAAAAACAGCTCCGAATTAGTGGTCACCAATAACAGCGTTTTTTGGAAAATAATAGAACTCCCTAATGCAAAAAACAAATATCTGGTAGGAACAAATCAAGGATTTGTCGTGGTAGAATATAAAGATAAGCTCGGCTTAAAAAATCTTGTCAAAGGTTTTGAGTCCTCGGCACGCTATTTTGAATTTCAAGGAGACCATCTCTGGCTCTCGGTAACTACGGAGGGAGTTTATAGACTGAAATTTAACGACAAATTTGACTCTATTGTAGAGAAAAAATATTACGGAACAGAAAACGGGTTTCCAAGCGAACTTAATATCATTCCGTATTTTATTGATAATCAATTATTATTTGCTACCGAAGCAGGATTTTATCTTTATGATAATACAAAAGATAGTTTTGTGGTCTGCACAAAATATTCTAATTTCTTTGACAACAAAACGATGGACAACATACTCGGAATAGACAAATTAAATAATCTATGGCTCTCGGACAGCTCCGGCTTTTTATTTTTTAATCTGGACACAGAAAAAAATATACTGAACCGCAAAATATCTAAAAAACTGTCCGACAAGTTCGTGACATACATGTTAGGACTTGATTCAAATAATTTGTTCTTCTCTACAAAAGATGGAATTTTACACTACGACTACAATATCAATAAAGATGCTACCCAAAAATACAATGCAGTCATCTCCAAAATAGAAAATATTAATGAAAAAAAGATTGTTTTATACGACAATTACATAAATAAGGATTCCATTTTATCTTCGGTGCAAAACCCGGAAGATATACAAACGTTTAAATACTATCAAAATTCTTTCCGCTTCACAGTAAGTGCATTGTTCTTTGAAGAAACGTCACACATAAAATACAGCTTCTACTTAGATGGTTTTGATAAAACTTGGACTGATTTTGCTTCCGAAACAACTAAGGAATATACAAATCTGCCGGCAGGGAGATACATATTTAAAGTTAAGGCAATTAATATTTATCTACAAGAAAGTAACATCGGCGAATATATTTTTATCATCAGCAAACCATGGTACAAAACATATTGGGCTTACCTTATTTATGTCTTATTATTGATTATTTTGTTCTATATCTTATTGAAAATCAACACGCGGCGTTTGGACAGAAACAATCGCATATTAGAGCAGAAGATACGGGAACGAACTATTTTCATAGAGATGCAAAAAGCCGAGCTGGAACAACAAAAAGAAGAGATTTTAACGCAATCTGAAGAGTTAGAAATTGTTAATAAAGAACTCCTCAAACTATCTACTATCGCAAGTGAAACCGACAACGCTATACTTGTCATGAACGCACATGGTGATTTTGAATGGGTTAATGCCGCTTTTACTAAGATTTTTGGCTATTCATTAGAGGAATTAATCAATAATGTAAGTAAAAATATTATAGGAGAACGAACCCCTGAATATATTAAAGCGAAAGTCCGAACTTGTATAGATAAAAAAATAACCGTAGAGTACGAATTATTAACCCGAAATAAAAAAGGTAACAATATATGGATAAAAACCACGCTGACTCCAATATTAGATGCGGAGGGAGAAATAAAAAATATTGTAGCCATTGACTCGGATATTACGAAGATAAAAGAAGCCGAGCATAAAATATATATTCAAAACGAGAACATTACCGGAAGCATTAGATACGCATTAACTATTCAAAATACTATCTTACCCGAAAGAGAAGATTTAAACAAACTCTTTGATAACTTTATAATTTACAGACCAAAAGACATCGTCTCCGGTGATTTCTACTGGATGACAACAGCTGTTAAAAATTCTTTAACTACCAATTCTACTAAGAACAATCCCGAACTTTCTCCGCGTCTGGTGGAAACATTAGGTAAATATGTCTTCATCGGAGTAGCCGATTGCACAGGACATGGAGTACCGGGAGCATTCATGTCGTTGATAGGCAGTCGTCTGCTGAATGAAATAGTGAACCAAAAAAATATATATTCCCCTAAAAATATTTTAGAACAGCTGGACTCGCGTTTGAAATATGCTCTAAAACAAAATCAAAATAATAACCGAGACGGAATGGATATCAGCATTTGTCGTCTTGAGGTCATGCTAATAGACAATCAAGTTCAGATAAAACTTCTCTACTCCGGCGCCAAATCGCCTATACTAATTTATGAAACCGCAAAACAGCTCTTCCATAAAACTTCTCCTACACGAAGAAATATCGGAGGTCATACCAATTATGAACCCGATTTTACAAACACCGAGATAATGTTAAGTAATAACGACTATATATTTATGTATTCTGATGGTTTAAAAGACCAGAGCAATGCGGCGCGCGAGAAATTTGGTTCTTCGCAAATAATAAAAGTTCTACAGTCAAGCATACATCTTGATATGAGCGCAATAAAATCAGCCATTGAAAATGAGTTAGATAACTGGCAAGGACACGAAGAGCAACGCGACGATATAACATTTTTGGGACTAAAATTAACTTTTTAAAAAAAATATCTTATTCTTAAAAAAAAATATTATCTTTGCGAATTAATATAAATTTGTATTAAAAAACATTTTCTCAATGGAAAAAAAGAAGAAAGTATTATTTATTTCGCAAGAAATAATGCCATATATGCCTGAAAATCAGATATCTCGCATCAGTAGGAACTTGCCACAAGGCATACAAGAAAGAGGCAAGGAAATTCGGGCTTTTATGCCTAAATATGGTATCGTTAATGAACGTCGTCATCAGTTGCATGAGGTAATTCGTCTCTCTGGAATGAATATTATTATTGACGACACTGACCACTCGTTAGTTATTAAAGTTGCATCTATCCAATCGGCACGTATGCAAGTCTATTTTATTGACAATGACGACTTCTTTCATCGCAAGTCAGTAATGACGAATGAAAAAGGACAATTCTTTGATGACAACGACGAGAGAACCATATTCTTCGCCCGTGGAGTCCTGGAAACAGTAAAAAAACTGAGATGGTCACCGGATATTATTCATTGTCATGGCTGGCTAACTTCTATTGTTCCACTTTATATTAAAAAATCTTTTCGCGAAGACCCGCTATTTAAAGAAACAAAAGTTATATACTCAATATATGATGAAAACTTTGAGCCAGCATTAAATAAAAACTTCGCTAAAAAACTCGCGATAGACGGAATCACCGAAGAAGAAACAAAAATCATAGAAAATCCAAGTTATATTAATATTAACAAGCTCGCTATAAATTTGTCAGACGGTATTATTTATGGAGA
The DNA here is from genome assembly GCA_020719345.1 of Draconibacterium orientale. Taxonomy (GTDB): domain Bacteria; phylum Bacteroidota; class Bacteroidia; order Bacteroidales; family DYQJ01; genus DYQJ01. Next base: position 4,725 of record DYQJ01000193.1, read on the forward strand.
TTCCAAAATTAATCCTGAATTGGAAAAATATCTCATAGAATCAGGTAAACCTTATCTTAATTTTTACAACGAAGAAACATATATAGAAGCACATTCTCAATTTTATGATAAAATCTTAAAAAACTCTTAATATATTTTATATCAATGAAAAATTATTTTTTTTATATATGCCTTAGCTGCATGCTCTTTTTTATTTCGTGTTCGCAAGAAGCTAAATTATCTACCGACTTTTTACCAGAAGAAGACGCACTAAATATCAAAATAACAGATACGTTTACCGTAAATTTGACAACAGTTAAAGATGATAGTTTAGAGACAACTACTCCTTCTAAATTATTATTAGGTTGTTATAAAGACCCCGTCTTCGGCTGGACACGTGCCGAGTTTGCTACGCAAATACTTATTAACGGTAACAGCTCTATGGTGCATCCATACTATGCCTTTGATGGAATAGCAGACTCACTTGTTGTCTATCTCGCTTTAGATACGGTGACATTACCAAATATCTATGGAAATGTTAGCACACCTTTGAAAATAAATGTTTACAAATTGAAAAAAGCATTGACAACAGATGACGTATTCTATTCAAATACAAATAACGCTGATTATAAAGGTGATGAAATAATTGGCTCGGCAACTTTTTACCCAGGAATGCAAGCTACTATTGCAATACCGCTATCTAATGAACTCGCCCAAGATTTTATTACGCGTGCAGACTACTATTTTAATGTAAATGACGAATTATCGTTTCAAGAAATGTTCTATGGACTTTACTTCGCAGTAGAAAATACTACCGATAACTCGGTCATCGCAAAAATATCCCCTTCAATGTCGGCAACAAAAATGACCTTGTCATATATCCCCGAAGGTGCAGATTCGGTATATACTTATGACTTTCTAATTAATTATAATGCGCTAAGCTTCAACCTGTTCTGGCATGATTATGCCGGAACGGTCATCCAAAATGCAATTACAAATCCGCTACCTGATGATGCCGCCGCGGCATATATACAAGCGATGGGCGGAACTAAAGTGAAACTTGAAATCCCAAATTTTGCCAAAACGATGAGCGCAGATAAAAATATTATTAACAAAGCCGAGCTAATTATAAAAACCGAACAAAAAAATCTGACACAAGACGATATATATCCGCCCGACAATACACTTGCTATTGTTGGTTATAATTCAAAAAATCAGTTAATTATATTTGAAGAATTTCTTAAAAACAATGCCTATACCGGAGCTGAATATAGCGATGGCGAATACAGATTTATCCTGACTAAGCAATTACAAAAAATGATGAATCAAAGTATGACCTATGATTTTTATCTCATCTCGTTGCAACGAAAGTATAATTTTGCGCGCTCTGTCATCACGACCAATAAAAATACCAATCCTATAAAGTTAGTGGTTACATATACACAATATTAAAAAATATATTCATTTTTAGAAAAAATACTACAAAATGCAAATACAAATAGAATCTGAAATAGGTATATTAGAAGGTGTAATTTTACATTCGCCAGGTACGGAAGTAGAAAATATGACTCCCGAAAGTGCTAAACGCGCTCTGTATAGTGATATTTTAAATCTTAATGTTGCAACAAGTGAATATTCACAATTAGAAGGAGTATTAAATAAGATAACTAAAACATTTCAAGTGCAAACGCTTTTAAAAGATGTTTTAACCATAGATAAAGTTAGAAACTCGTTAATTACAAAAATCTGTGATTATGAAGATGCTAATTCTATAAAAGATTATTTGATTGATTTAAAGGAAGATGAACTATCCAGACAACTAATTCAAGGGGTAGAGATGAAAAAAGATAATCTCACTAAATTCCTTGATAAAGAACGATATGTACTGCAACCATTACATAATTTCTTCTTCACCAGAGATGCATCAGTTGCAATGTTTGACACCGTATTGATTAGTAAAATGGCTAATCGGGTTAGAGAACGCGAATCGCTGATTATGGAAACGATATTTAATTATCACCCCAATTTCAATGCCAGAACTATTAATCCCTTAAATTATGAAAATTACCGTTCGAACATCTCTATGGAAGGAGGAGATATTTTAATAGCCCGACACGACGTCTTAATCATCGGAATTAGCAGCCGAACAACCTCGCAAGGTATTGATTATATTATTGAACATTTTAAAAATAAGAAACAAAAATTGCATATTATTGCACAAGAACTGCCATATTCTCCCGAATCGTTTATTCATTTAGACATGACTTTTACATTCCTTGACAAAAATTACTGCATGGTGTACGAGCCATTAATTTTAAATTCCTCGCGTTATTTAACTATTCATATAGAAATTGATAATGGAAAAGTGATAAAAATTTACGAGGAAAAAAATATTATTGACGCCCTAAATAAAATAGATTTTGAGATAAAACCGCTTTTTTGCGGCTCCAAAGGAGATGTTAATTTACAAGAACGTGAACAATGGCACAGCGGGGCTAACTTTTTTGCCTTCGCACCAGGTAAAGTAATTGGGTACGGTCGCAATACAAATACCATAGAAGAACTGAACAAGAACGGATTTGAGGTACTAAAAGCAATTGATATTATTAACGGAATAGTTTTGCCCGAGAATGTCAAAAAATGTGTCGTAACAATAGAGGGCGCAGAACTCTCGCGCGGAGGAGGCGGTTGCAGATGCATGACAATGCCGGTTAACCGAAAAAACGTAGAATGGTAAAATTATACTATAAACGGCGACTTGCCAAAGTTGAAAGCTTTGGCAAGTTGCCGTTTATAGTATAATAACGAATGGAATAAGTAAAATTAAAAAAATAACTTCGGAATTTATAATTTGACAACTTTTAAAAAGTTGATAACGTAAAAAAATGGTGACTATATGTTTTT
>DYQJ01000194.1 GCA_020719345.1 Draconibacterium orientale
TATCGCTGAAAATCCAGTGCCAAAAAGCTGTTCCTTAGAAGCAACTTTTTTATTTTCAATAGATTATATTTATGCCGCAAGTTTTAAATTAATTATTTCAAATTCTATTCCTTTGCTTTTTGTTTGATTTGCACGTTCTAATAATAATTTTGTCACTTCTGCGGTTAAATAGAAATCCCCGCAATTTTCACAAACTAATGCAGGAACATTTTTAAATACAATTATTACGTTGTTGCTGTCAAGCGTAAAAGTTACAAAACCTTGTTTTGTTGTGCCATGTTTACAAATTACACATTCCATGTTTTTTTATTTTTTTCGTGTTTTAAAATCATTTTCCCAAACATCCAAAGATGGTTCATACGAAGTAATGATAACGTAAGTATCATCTTGGGTATTGTAACTATAAACCAAATGAAGCGGTCTTTTATTGCAAAAGGCAAATAATAACTTGCTTGGATAAGGTTTATCTTCTGGATATTCCATAATTGTTTCTCCATTTTTCAAAATATATTCAATTTCATCAGTTGAAATACCTCTGACAAACATCTGTTTTACTGCATGATTAGAATATAATAGTTTCATTTATACTAAATTTGCTTTTTTATTACTTGTTGTTTTCAAATTGTAAATAATCAAAAATTCAAATAATCAGTCCTTCACGCAACGAACAGATAAGCCGAAACGTTTATGATAGTTTTTACGATAGCATTCACCTGCTATGTTGTGGAGTTCACGACTCCAAGCATGAGAAGAAGCAAAGTCAACTGAACTCCAAAAAAAAGCATATGAACCAAAGTTATAACCCTTACCATCCTCACCGCTGCGGTATCCCAAAGCCAAAGCATTAAAACCACTTTCATTTGTTGCTTCTTCATTTGGATTATTCCAATCATTTAATGATTTCATTTTACCGCCTGCTACTCTTGCTCCTCCTAAATAATTGGTCATCTTTCATAAATGCTTAAAAGTAGTTGACACTTTTTTCTCTGCGAAACTCCGCGAATAACTTTGCGAAACTCTGCGAGAAATTGATAATCAAATATTTCTCGCAGAGTTTCGCAAAGAAATGTAACATAATAAATGAAACATGCCTATTTTTGTTTTTTGAATTTCAATATTTTACTAAAAAATAACTAAATAGATGATTTTATTGTTATATATTGATAAAGGTCATAAATAATTAGATAATATATGTATATATTTGTACGAAAATTATTATAACACATCAAGTATATGTATAAAGTTTCTAAACACCCTATTTTGAAAATAGAAGAACGTCCCAAAGTAAAATTCATTTACGAGGGAAAAGAAGTAGAAGGAGAAAAAGGTTTTACTATTGCCGCCGCCTTGCATCAGGCAGGGTTTCCGGTACATAGTCACAGCTTAAAGAATCGAGAACGCAGCTTAGAATGCGGAATCGGAAAATGCGGAGCTTGTGAAATGTTGGTAGACGGACAAATAAAACGTATTTGTATAACTAAAATAGATTATATATCAGAAGTAAACGAAATACCTCGTGACTATACTCCAGACATCATCTCTATGCACCGCGACAATGCTTACAAAGTGTACAAAACCGCAGTGGTTATTGTAGGCGCAGGACCAGCAGGACTGGCTGTTCGCGAAGAACTAAATAATTACAATATCCCTAATATAGTGATTGACAACAACTCCCAAATAGGCGGACAATTTCTTATGCAAACTCACCAATTCTTCTTCTTTGAGAAAGAAAAAAAATTCGGCGGAATGCGTGGCTTTGATATAGCAAAAACACTCGCGGGAGAAGACCTGAGCGGGATATTCCTTGACTCTACAGTATGGGATTTGTTGGAAGGAAAACGTGTAGCAGTCAAAAATACCAAAGAAGACGAAATATTTTATGTGGATGCCGAATTTCTTGTCGTAGCAACAGGAGCTGTCCCGTTCATGCCTACTTTTGAAAACGATGACCTACCCGGAGTATATACCGCAGCGGTAGTTCAAAAAATGATGAACATGGAATTTACCCTTCTCGGAAAGAACATATTAACCGTAGGAGCTGGAAATATTGGCTATCTTACATCGTATCAACTTATGCAAGCAGGAGCAAATGTTAAAGCTATAATAGAAGCACAAGACCGAGAAGGCGGATTTCCGGTACAAGCAAACAGAATAAGACGACTCGGAATACCTATTTTAAAATCTAAAATATTGTTAAAAGCAATACCTAATGACGACCACACCGGAATAAAAGCCGCTGTAGTTGCTGACTGTATTAATTTTCAAGCAGTAGCAGGTACAGAGCAAGTCATAGACGGAATAGATGCCATCAACATTTGCACCGGACTCGTACCTGACGACCAACTCCTTATCAAAGGTAATGAAGTCTTTGGAAGAAAATGCTACGGCGCAGGAGACTCCATCAGAATAGGAGAAGGAACAAGCGCTGTACTAAGAGGTAAACAAGTAGCTTTTGAAATTATTGATGCACTCGGTATTAGATATGATTACAATAAATATCTACAAGTTTCAAAAGAATATATTGACTCGCAACAGCATCCTACACGAGTAATACCCGAACCGTTTAGCCCGAACCAGACACGAATAGACGACAAACCTTTTGTTATCATCGATTGCTTATACGGTTTTGCGTGTAACCCATGTGAATTTGCGTGTCCGCATGGAGCAATAACAAAAACTTCTACAAGCACCGTTCCTAAAATAGATTTTGAAAAATGCGTAGGATGTATGGACTGCGTCTATCAATGTCCCGGACTTGCTATTTTTGGATACAATCTTAAAAAAGACTGGCTTTTCCTTCCTATAGAATACGAAGCTAATGAAAACGAAGAAGTATTTCTTGTGGACAATAACGGAAAAATTTTGGGACAAGGAATAATAGAAAAGATTCTTCTTAAAAAGAACAAAACCAATGTGGCACGAGTTAAATCTATAGATTTACACAACGAAAAATTGACAGAAGTTAGAGGGTTTATTGTTAAATCTAATTATCCTGAAAAATTAGAACTCAAAGCCGCAAGCGAAACAATAGAATCGGAAACTTATGTATGTCATTGTGACGACGTCCGCATGAATGAAATTATGCAGGTCATCGGAAACCGCAAATTCATCTCCGTTGACGAGATAAAACATACTACCCGACTCGGAATGGGAGCATGCCGAGGCAAAAGATGCATCCCGCGACTCAAACAAGCCATTCGCGCTACCGGAATACAAATCGTAGGAGAAGCAACCCCAAGAGGACCGCTTTCCAATCAAATAACGATGGGAGAAGTCTATCCGAAAAATGTCTCCGAAAAAATTATTACTAATCTAAGAGGCGAAAAAAATAAAATTGTCAAAACTCAATATCTCATCGCAGGAGGAGGCATAGGAGGAAGTGCTTTGTTTAGATATTTAGCCGAAGAAGGCAAGAAACCTACTTTAATAAACTTTGGAAGAGGTGCCTCGTGGCGAAATATTGCCGGCGGAAGACCTAATTTTAGCGTGCCGGAACTATCAGAAATAGCCGAACAAAATTTGAAAATATTTAAAGAACTACAAGGAATAAATAATATAGATTTTCTTCCTATTAATTATATCACTTTTGCACACGACGAGCAAATGTATAATGCCTTAGAAAAATCTATGGAATGGTCAGATGCTACAATGATAGCACCAAAAGATTTTAGAGCTAAGATATCTCCTTACTTCAATGCAAATCTCAAAAAATACAAATCGGCGCTGGTTACTAAAAACTGTTGGCAAGCAACACCGGGTAGAGTAGTAGACCTAATCCGTCAAATAGGAATACAAAACGGCGGACAAATACTTGAAGACTGCCAATTAATTGACGTGAAAAAAGACGGTTACATTTACATCGTACTGGTTCAAAATCACGAGAAAGATTTTATTGAATATCATGTTGAACATTTTATCAACGCACTCGGACCAGAAGGTGATAAATTTGCCAAAAAACTCGGTATCCAAACCGGTACATATTCGGTTAAGCATCAAGCATTTATAACAAGACGACTACCTCTGCTCGGCGCAAATGCTACTCCACTACCGATGCTCATAGACCGCAGAACTTATAAAGGTTTCTCTGCCGTTTACGGACAACAACTCGCCGAAACAGGACAAGTCATCGGTTGTGCTTCCCCTTGGGTAGACCCTATGGAAGCTGATAAAAACGTCAAATTTAATTCCAAAGAATTCCTCGAAATAGTATCGGAAACATTTGTGGACTGGCTACCCGAATTATCATCGGTAGGTTTCCAAGCAGTATGGTCTGGATATTATATAGAACCACGAATGATAATAGACACCGACCTCGGACTATTTCTCGGACTACGCGGACAAGGATTTATGCTCGGACAATATATAGCTAAAATGTATGTGGACAAACTCGTTGGAAAACAAACACCGACATATTTTGAAAGACTAAGCTTAAAAGGTGACGGCATGCCTGAAAAAGCTTTTAAATAAATTGATAATGAACAATTTATAATACTATAAAAGCAACTTGCCAAAGTTTTAAACTTTGGCAAAGTTTTAATTACGAAACAATTTATTTATAATTATTCATTTATTTATCACTTCTATCTCTTGATAATATTTTTGTGTGCCGCTACTCCAATCTATTCGTATTAAATATCTTGGTTCGGTAAACTTACTGCGTTCAAAACGTTGTGTACAGGAATCAGACAAAAGTATATCAAATTCTATATCTTTATTTATTTTGGCGGGACAGAAAAATAAGACATGTCCAGAAATATTCTCAGGCTTCGCTATTTTAGGGAACGACAACGTAAAATATAAATCATCGGTATATGCGACAATCTTCTCGGTCAGATTGTGTGTGTTATTTATTTTTTCTATTTGTTCTCCGTAATTGAGCTCCTTATGATAATAATCTTCGGCAACTATATCAACGGCTATTTGCGAACTATAAATAACTCGTGCTACTACGGTTACAAAAAATAGCAAAATGACAATCAAAATTCCCACTCCCCAGTTAAATTTCATATATTAGATTTGAACCCTGCCAGCGTGAAAAAAAAAGCTGGCAGGTTTTTTAAAAAAGTTATAAATAAAATTTCTCTTTTATAATATCTACGTAATCTAATTTCTCCCATGCAAAAAATTCAACTTCTTTTGTTACTTCTACTCCTTGTTGTAATAATTTGAGTTCTTTTGTGTATGGAGTTCTTCCAAAATGTCCATACGAAGCGGTAGGTAAGAAGATAGGATTTTTTAAGCCAAAACGTTTGATAATAGCATTTGGTCTTAAATCAAATATTTGATTTATTACTTTTGCTATTTCGCTGTCCGATATTTTTATTTTTGCAGTTCCAAAAGTGTTGATAAATAAGCTTACCGGCTCTGCTACTCCTATAGCGTAAGCAACTTGCACAAGTACTTCGTTAGATACTCCTGCGGCGACCATATTTTTTGCTATATGGCGAACTGCATAAGCTGCTGAACGGTCTACCTTAGAAGGGTCTTTTCCTGAGAAGGCACCGCCTCCATGTGCGCCGCGTCCACCATACGTGTCCACGATAATTTTGCGTCCAGTCAAACCGGTATCTCCATGTGGACCAGCGACAACAAATTTTCCTGTAGGATTGACCAATAATTTAAAGTTTGTCTCAAAATATTTTCGCTCGCGCGGGGTGACTTTTTGCTTTGCTCGTGGAATCAAGATATTTTCCACATCATGACGAATGATATTTAGCATATCTATGTCTGCCGATTTTTGAGATTCTACCGAACCATCCTTAGGTTTAATAAAATCATCATGTTGAGTAGAGACAACAATTGTGTGTATTCCTATTGGTGTTCCGTTATTATCGTACTCTATTGTTACTTGTGATTTGGCATCGGGACCAAGATAGGTCATCTGATTACCTTCTCTACGTATAGCGGCTAACTCGCGAAGTAAGAGATGTGAAAATTCTATGGCATACGGCATGTAGTTATCGGCTTCGTTTATTGCATATCCGAACATCATGCCCTGGTCACCTGCACCTTGGTCTTCTTCGCGTTCTCGAACCACTCCTTGATTTATGTCCGGTGACTGCTCATGAATAGAAGAAATTACACCACACGAGTTGCCATCAAACATGTACGTAGATTTAGTATAACCTATTTCATTTATCACGCGGCGTGCTACTTGTTGGGTATCTATCCATGCGGTTGTGCGAACTTCTCCACTTAATACTGTTAAACCTGTTGTGACAAGCGTTTCGCAAGCAACTTTGGAATTTTGGTCTTGACGCAAGAACTCATCTAATAATGCGTCTGATATTTGGTCGGCTACTTTGTCGGGATGACCTTCAGATACCGACTCCGATGTAAATAAATATGACATTGTATTATATATTTAGATTAATAACTGTTACTATATAATAGAAAAAAGCGGTTGACAGACTAAGAGAAATTGCTTTAGCATTTTTTTCTGTGGTTGCAATCAACCAAATCTTTCCACAAATAAACTGCGCAAAGTTATTTATATTTTTATATTTTTCAAATAAAATGAGTTTTTTTTTTATTTTTGCACAAAATAAATAAATAATATTAGTTATGAACATAGATAAAAATAATTATGGTGGTCTGTCGGATGAATTTTCTTCTTATCAAAATTCTAAAATCGTAGTCGTACCGGTGCCTTATGATGGCACAAGCACATGGATAAAAGGTGCCGATTTGGGACCTCAAGCAATTTTAGAGGCATCGGCTAATATGGAACTATATGATATAGAAACAGATAGCGAAGTATATAAAAAAGGTATTTATACTGCAGAATTTATCAACGAAAAAGAAAGTCCGGAAAAGATGATAGAAGCAGTTTATAAAGAAGTGAAAGAATTTTTGGAGAACGATAAATTTGTCGTAACGATAGGAGGAGAACATTCTATTAGCTTCGCACCGGTAAAAGCGCATTGTGAGAAGTATAAAAATCTAACCGTCTTACAAATAGATGCACACAGCGACTTGAGACCACAATACAATGGCTCTAAATACAATCATGCTTGCGTGATGGCGAGAATACAAGAAATTTGTCCTATAATACAAGTAGGCATACGAAGTATGGACGCCGCAGAGTTGCAAGCAATGAACTTGGCGCGAGTTTATTTTGCTCACAACATCATAGACAATGACGCATGGATACCAAGCTTGTTAGAACAATTGACTGATAACACTTATATTACGATAGACTTAGATGGTTTTGACCCTTCAATACTTCCTGCCACAGGAACACCTGAACCGGGCGGAATGCAATGGGGACAAGTTATGAGATTGTTAAAAGCTATTAACCGCAGAAGTAACATCGTAGGATTTGATATTATGGAGCTCTGTCCGAATGAAAATCATCAATCGTCTAATTTTGTGGCAAGTAAGTTAATATATCGCATCCTGAGTGAGAAATTCTCGCAATAATATTGAAGAACTTGCAAATCAGAACCCTGACAGCGTGAAAAAAAACGCTGACAGAAACGGCAACTTGCCAAAGTTGAAAACTTTGGCAAGTTTTAATTACCAAACAATTAGGCATCTTTCATAACCGCTTAAAAGTAGTTTACACTTTTTTCTTTGCGAAAC
>DYQJ01000195.1 GCA_020719345.1 Draconibacterium orientale
CAAACAAATTTAATATGTCCTGCTTTGTAAGTTCATTTTCCATAAATTTATTTTTTTATTTATCACAATATTACAAAAAATAGTTGAATTTTACAAAAAAAATGCGAAACTTTTTTGTTTCGCAATAAAATTCAATTCGTCTGTAATTATAACAGCAAAAGCATTATTAATCATTTTTTAGTAATTTGTTATAAGTGTTGATGTCCGTCAAAATTTCTATGGCTTTTTTTATTTCGTCAGCATTTTTGAGGTCGTATTCAATATATCCTTCTTTAAAATAATATTGTTTAATAATTTCTTGTCCCAATAAATTAATTATGTTGGTTTTATATTTTTCTAAGTATTGGGTTTCTTGTGTTTTTAATATTGTCTGTATTTCTTGAAATTTTTGCGTTATCTGTTCGTTTTTGTTGTCTTCTAATTGTAATTCTTTTTCAAGTTCGGCAATTTTTTGGTTCGTAGAAGAGTAAAAAACAAAGTTCGTTTTAGTAAATTCCACAAATTGATTATAGGTGTCATCTTGTATGGTAAAAGTTTCTGCATTTTCTATTGTCGGGTTTGTTTTATGAAAATTGTATGCAAATTTGAAGAAGACAAAATTAGAGTTCAAGCTGTCAATAAATTCGTGGTCAGTTGATTCAGGTATATAAATGTCGGGATATATTCCGGCACCGTCATATACATTTCGTCCGTTTTTTGTGAGAAATTTATTAATTACGCTATCGGGTATGTTAATGATTTTATGATTTTTATCTCGTGTTACTGCATCATTAGCTTGAACACAACGTCCACTTGGAATATAATATTTAGCCATCGTTATTTTTAGCTTTGTATTATAGGCGAGGTCTTTCGTTAGCTGCACCAGTCCTTTACCATAAGAACGTTGTCCTATCACCACCGCTCTGTCTAAGTCTTGCAAAGCTCCAGCAACAATTTCTGACGCCGATGCTGAGCGGCTGTTAATCAAAACTATTACCGGTACGGTAATACTAAATGGCTCGTAATTAGTGTAAAATGTTTTATTAGAAGATATTGCTTGTCCTTTCATTTTAACTATTTCGGTATTTTTGGGGACAAAAAGATTAACTATATTAACGGCTTCCGTCAGGAGTCCTCCTGGATTTGAACGTAAATCTATAATTACTCCTTGTATTTTGTTCTTTTTATTCATTTCCTCGATAGCTTCGGCAACTTCTTGTGAGGCGTTGAACATAAAATTTTCTAATTTAACATAGGCGATATTCTCATTAATGAGATTTGAATAGCTTACATTTTTTGTCTGTATTTTTTCGCGCGTTAAAGTCTTCTCGATCTTTTTATTTTCAGCATTGAGCAGTTTAATATTTATCTCCGAGCCTGGTTCTCCTCTGAGCAATATATTTATGTCTTCTAACGACTTATTTATTAGCGAATTAGTTTCTATTTCTACTATTTCATTTCCTATTTGAATACCAGCTTTGTCAGCACACATATTTAATATGATGTCTGTGACAATAAATTTATTATCTATTTTTTCTACCGTAGCACCTATTCCGCCGTATTCTCCGGTGTTCATAAAAGTATAATCTTCCACTTTATTTTCTGGGTAGTATATTGTAAAAGGGTCTAATTGTTTGAGCATTTGCTCTATGCTGTAGGTTATTAAATTAGCAACATTAACCTCGTCAACATAATTTATTCGCAGTTCTTTAAAAATGGCGTGATATATTTCCAGGTTTTTTATCAAGTCAAAGTCGTCGTCTTCGTTTTGAAAGGTAAAACTAAGCAAAGTAAATATCGGAATGAGTAACAAAATAAATAATTTCAAGAATTTAGTCTTTTTCATACGAAATATTTGTTTATTATAATATTAAAGATTTCTTTTATTTTTTGTTCTATGTCTTTATAAATCAATATATTATTATGATTATAAACCATGAGGATAAAAATATTCTTGTTTTGAGAGGTCTGGATATTTTTTAATTCTGTGGCGTTCAGTCGTATGCTTTCTCGTGTTCTTCGCTTGATAGTATTTCGTTGCGTAGCTTTTTTGAACACTTTTTTTTTGACTGCGACTGCAACTTTGAATAGCATATTTTTTTGATTATTGTCGCTGATATAAAATTTACAATGAAAAGGAAAGACATTAATAGTCTTTCCTTTTTTTATCAGTTTTTCAAAATCTTTTTTTTTTTTTAATCTCTCGTCCTTAGTGAATGCAAATTTTTTAGTCATTCTTTTTGTCTTTGTTTAAATTTTCTTTTATAAACTGCTCTATAGCCATTGTCATGGAAGTAATTTCTTCGGTAGGGGCTTTAATATCTAATCGTAATCCTACTTTTTTTACTGCTTTATGAGTTACAGGTCCAAAAGCAGCTATGGCTATGTCGTTTTGTTGAAAATTAGGGAAGTTTACTAACAGAGATTCTACCCCGATAGGCGTAAAAAACACCAGCATGTCGTAATTAAGCTCCTTTATATCAGATAAATCGGCGCAGACAGTTTTGTAGAAGACCGCCTTCGTAAAATTTATTTTTAGCTTCTCCAATTTTTTTGGGACATCTGGTTTGTGTATATCTGCTACGGGAAAGAGAAAATTTTCTTGCTTATTTTTCATAATAATATCTTGCATATCTTCTACATCTCCATTCCCAAAAAAGATTTTCCGCTTGCGATAGACGATATACTTTTGCAAATAAAGTGCTATTGACTCTGTCAGACAAAAATATTTCATCGTGACAGGTGCCACCAGTTTTTGCTCTTCTAATAGTCTGAAGTAATTGTCTATAGCCGTTTTACTTGTAAACAACACTGCCCCAAAGTCTAAAATATTTATGTGACTCTTTCTAAATTCTTTTAAACTTACTCCCTCCACCGCAATAAACTGTCTAAATTCCACTTCAAAATTATACTTCTCTCCCAGGTCATAGTAAGGAGATTTTCCGTTTTCTGGTTTTGGCTGTGAAACCAATATTCTTCGTATTTCCAATTTCTTTTTATTTTAAACTTTTATTTAACTATTTTCAATTTTCTTTAAAGAATAGAACTTTTAACAATATCAACATCGGTAAAATTTCTACGAGACAAAGGTATAAAAACAAATATGAAATAACATAACGTTCATAAAAAAAAATTTTTATAGCCCGTATCACGCGTATTAAATATATTAGTACACAAAGAATTACTAATATAGAAAAAAAGATTAATATGTAGTTTACACCAAAATAAGCAATTAATAATAATACAGGTGAAAGCACTAATCCCAAGACCTGATTATAAATAGATATATTGAAGTTGTAAAGCAGTGATGCTTTTTTTATATTTGTCAGCTGTCCCATGAAGATAATAAATAGATTTTTAATAAAAAACAAGATTATTACAATTAAGAACATTCCTGCGAAGATAAAATATTTATCATAACTCAACTTTAAAAAATACTCTTCCAACAAAAATAGCGCAAGTGTCATGATTATATAAAAGTTGATAACCAACAGCATCGCGGAGCGTCCGGTAAGAATATTAGACTCGTTGTACAGCTTGAAAGAAGCACGTATATTGAAGACCGCCTTAAAAAGCTCCCGCAAATACTTAGCATAATAATAATTAGTAAAAGCAACGATGATAAAGGAGGACAAGAAGAAGAACAATACCCACTCTGGGAAAATGCTCTTCCTTGCCTTCTTCTTTTCTTTTGCTTCTTGTTCTTTCTTTACTTTTTCTTGTATCGGAAGACCGCCAAATTTGTTGACGATAACCTTTTTTTCTGTCCACGCCAGATTAGTATGAAACGAATCGGCAAGAGTAGGATGATAATAATAGCTGGTATAATCTATTTCTAAATTAGTGTACTGATTCTCCAACATCGTGACTGCATGAACATTCGTATAATAATAGTAAGAGCTGACGTCTATTTCTATTGGTACATACTCCGTATTATAAATCTGCGCCGAGAGATTGAAGGATAAAAATAAAAACAAGATATAAAATAGAATATTTCTTTTCATTCAAAATATTTTTACAAAACTATAAAACTATACATTATTATTCTACGATAAACTTAAGTTTAGGATTCAATATATATGTTCCTCGTGAGGTGCGGAGGAAGATTTTTTTACTGTTTCCTGTTTCTTTTTCGCATTCATTATTAGCAAGATACGCATTCACGTAAGTGCGCTTACGTCTGTATTCTGGTAAAATGCCGTCAGTTATCTCATCTATGACAGTCATAAAATTGTCCATCGTAATTCCGGTGCTGGTGCGGGCAAACTTAGTTTTGAAATAATGTCCGGCAACGTTCATGAAATTGATTAAAAAGAACTCCATACTGTGACCATTAATTTTATAAATCTTATTGTCCACCTCATATTTGATATATAAAGGTTTTAGCTTATTATAAAATAAGGACATCTTCTCCGGATTAATATAATTATTTTTACGTGAGCTATCTACATGTACCCAATTAAAGAAGCTGACAAAGCTTATTTGCAAGGCATTTTGTCCTGATAAATTAGTTAAATTGACATTAGCATGATTTTTTATATAATAATTAAAAAGGTTAGTCGCACCAAGCGAGCAGCTGAGCATAAGTCCGGTCATATTGTCTATGTCACTTCTAAAATCTATTCCATATTTCTTTGTGATTGCTGGAATGGTGGTCAGACGGTCGGCTCGGCAATCTTTTATCAGGTCTTTTTGTAATTTATGAACATCTTTCATATAGATGACGGCACGTTGAAAATTTAACTTAGCAAGTGCATCTATTATTTCTATAGTTTTGCGAGCTTCAGCATATTTAAAAACTATTTTTCGTTCCCGCTTTACCTTGAGTTCCTTCTTCGTAGGGTCAAGTGCTATTAACTGCATATTTTTTAGCTCTTCCGGAGATATGTAGTCAATACCCATTATCTTGTCGCGAATTTCTTGTGCCTGGTCAGTTTTTCCTTGCAGCTCTAATTTGCGTGCTTCTTCCAGCCAGTCTTCGTCGTTAGATTTTTGAGTCTCCATTTTTACTGCTTGCAAAGTTTCTTGGAGTCTCAAAAGCTGTAGTATCTTTGCTTTTCGGTTTTTCTCTATGATAAAAATATTTTTTATGGAACGCGTGAACGCTACATACAAAGAATTGATATAAAATTTATATACTTCTAAGTCCTTGTCTTCTTTGTTCTTGGCTCGCGAATAAATCATCTCATTATACAACATTTCTTCTTCTACGCCTTGCGCTATTTCGTGAAATTCTTTCTCGTAATTAGAAATAAAATTAACTAAAATAATATTTTCGTATTCTAATCCCTTAGCCTCTTGAATAGAAAAGATGAGTGGTGTCTTAAAAAATTCTTTCGCATATTTTTTATCTTCTTGATTCATAACTAATATAGCATACTTAGTAGAAAGTTGAGTCTTGGAGTTCAATTCATTTTTTATTTTATTGTTATCATCTAATAAATGAATTTCACCATTTACATTAGAAATAGAATTGATTAAATAAGTACTCTCGCGGTCAATAGAGCCAAAACGGAGATTTTTTATCTTGATAAGATTATTAGATAAATCGGTGACATTCTTAGAATTGCGGTAGTTAGTTTTTAAGATGCGATAAATCGTTGCATCATTTGTGTGGTCGCTATAAAACATAGATTTTATTTTTGACCAAGAAAAGAAATTAGGATGCACTATCTGATTGGAGTCACCACTTAGGATAAAATTATTTTGTATTTTTAATGAATTTAGAATTAATTTTAGCTGAACATTTGTTATATCTTGCACTTCGTCAATTATAATGAAATCATAATTCTTCTCCACCTTACACAAATAATTATACGACAATATATTAGTATCAAAAAAGGCACTATTAGTTAAAAATTCTATGTATTTTTCAAAAATCTTATATACGTCTTCGCGCTGTTCTTTTAAAAAAATTGACTGTCGCACACCAAGATTGATATATTCGTCACGCGTTAAGTATGGTTTATCTACAATAGAGCCGGTTAGCACTCCTTTGAACTCTTCAAAAAGTTTGAAGCTCTCTTTTATTTTGGAATTGACCATATATTTGCTGTACCAATTTTCAAAATGACGATATTGAAGCTCTGCACCTTGCGGTTTTTCTATACTTTGATAAAATTCGCGAAAGCTAAGAAAATCCACTTCTTGTCCTTCATTTTCATAATTATTTGAATAATAGATATTTTGGGCAGATTCCACAAGAAATTGGGAGAGTGAAATATAAGCTATTCGTCCCTTTAACGTTTTTATCTTTTCTAATGTAAGTATAGTTTTTCCGCTACCCGCAGAGCCAATGACTATCAGCGGAGACGGTAAATTATAGATATCACTTTGCTCGTCGTCAAGTGAGACAAATTTATCAAGTATATGAAAGTGTTTTTGTTTTTGATTCACATATTTTAACTCCTGAATAGTTTGCGATTCTATCTGTGCCGGTTGTTCTATGATAGTAAATTTCTCGTCATCAATTTTGGCTCCACGCAAAAAGCGTGACTTCTCATACTCGTGATTTAATATAACTTCCAACAATAACAAATAAGTATTGCCCTCATATTTTGCAAATTTGAACAACAACCGATTAGTATCATCTAATTTTGCTCTGTAGAAATCTGTATTAATCATTCTTTTTACCTCAGCTGAACGAAAATTGCCTTCCGCTAAAAATTTCTCTATCTTTTTAAAGTTCTTAGATACGCGACTATAATCTAATTCATTATAATATAATATTCTCATAATTTAGTACTTTAATTTTTTTTGCAAATATAAATTTAAAATTAATAAATTAAAAATTTTTAACTAATTATCTATTTTAACTTTTATATTTACCAAAAAATAGCAACATAAATAGTGAAATAATGAAGTTAAAGTTTAAAATATTGGTTACTCTGACCGCTTTAGTGTTATCTCTTTCTGCTCAGGCACAAGAACATGCAGGTAAAATTTATAAAGGTTTCATCGGAGGTATGTTTGTGCATAGAGGACATACCAAAATAACAACTGAAATTCCAAACGATATTTCGGCATATTGTTTTGGCATAGGTGGTAAAATAGCGTTCAATTTTGGAAATTATTTTCGCATTGGTAGTGAAGGATACAGCTCACACTATAGTTATGGAGGCAATGGAAGTTATCTCTCATTAGGTTGGGGAGGTATATTGTTAGAAAGTGGAAAAAGCTTTACTAAATTCCGAATTATTGCAGGAGCAACTTTTGGCGGAGGCGGAATAAAAAATCTGTATATAATATCAGGAAAATATACTGATTTTGACAAAGATACAGTTATTTTTCGTAAAAATGCTTCTTTTATTTATGCACCATATTGTGGAATAGAAATATTTTTAGGCAAAAAATTGACATTAGTTAGTAAGATAGATTTCGTTTCTAATTTGCATAAACAATTTGAAGGCAACAACACATTGGGTGCGAGATATTACGTAGGAATAATGTTCCGAAAATGAAATTAACAAAACTACTTAGCCTCAATAATTCATAAAATATGCTAACTTATTTTTAACCACAAAGATATGAAAGG